>DXHS01000032.1 GCA_019113275.1 Candidatus Protoclostridium stercorigallinarum | reverse complement strand
GAAGCGCAGAGCATTTGTAAGAATGCGAACGCAAGGCGGATGAGGGGATCGAAAAAACGTAACAAGGCAAGCAGGCGGTACACGCTTATCTTGTCAGTTCCACTCACCGCACCCGGCTCGCGGATCGCCGCAAAAGCGGCTCACCGTGCGAGCCACCCTCTCCGGGGCAACCGTAGAGGGCGGTTCGGACTCGCTTATCGCTCGTAAATGAATTTTTCGCGCGACGTCATTTGACGTGCGCGCCCGCTTTTTGCATGAAAGCGCATAAGCAACATTTACCGAATTCGCAGAAAATGCGTCGATTTTTGAGAATATGTCTGCGTTTATCGAAGCGAGCGAAGCGGAAGCGGTCGGTCCTGACGGACGGTAACCGATTTACTTGCTAACGGATACGCTTGCTTCGTACCGCAAGCTCGGTCAGCCGCGGTGCTAACCGCCCGAAAAGACGGCGGATATTCCGTCAGGACGCAGGCGCACGGCAGCAAATAAATGACTTTGCACCTTGCAAAGTCATTTATTTGCTCCCGCCGAGCGATAGCGTCGCGCAAGGAAAAAGGAAACGCCTCTTTCTCTCTTGACATACCGTGCTCGGCAGGATATAATTAGGTCATGGATATGCAGCAGTTGTTATCGCCGCTCAGGCGGGCGGTGGAAGAGTACGGAATGATAGCGGACGGCGATAAGATAGCCGTGGGACTGTCGGGCGGGAAAGATTCGACGGCGCTTTTGGCTGCTCTTGCGGCGTTCAGGCGTTTCGGTCCGAAGTACGAGCTGTGCGCGATCACTGTCGACTCGGGCGCGGGCGCGGACTATTCGCCGCTCGCAGACTTCTGCCGCGACCTGGATATTCAATACGTCGTCGAAAAAACGGACATTTACGAGATAGTTTTCAATATCCGCAAAGAAAAGAACCCCTGCTCGCTGTGCGCGAAAATGCGCCGCGGTGCGCTCGCGTCCGTTATGAATAAAATGGGCTGTAATAAGCTCGCCCTCGGTCATCATGCCGACGACGTCGCGGAAACTTTGCTCATGAGCCTTATCTACGAAGGCAGGCTGAGCACCTTCAAGCCCGTGTCGTTCATGTCGCGCACGGGGGTGACCGTCATACGCCCGTTCGTGCTCGCCGACGAAAAGGACATCGCCGCGCTCGTAAAAGAAACGGGCATGCCCGTAGTCAAAAATCCCTGTCCGGCGGATACCGACTCCCGCAGGCGGTATATCAAAGAACTTATACGCACGCTCGACCGCGAGAATCTCCGTATCGCCTCGGGCAACATCAAACGTGCGATATTCCATCCCGAACGCAATTCGCTGTGGGGCTCCGACGGCGACCCTGTCAAAAATTGACACGATCGCATACTAAGCATACGGGTTATCCGGGGGGGGGGTAGGTTAAATGCGCATTAAAATATTGCAATTTTGTGATACTTATGTGAACAAATGTGTCGAGTTGCGATTTTTTCGGGATTTTGCCGTAATAGCGGCGGGCTTTAATTGACATGCCCGTCGCTATATGCTATATTAAGCTACGATCATATGGGAGTCACACCCGTTGCTCCGAGGGGAATACGGTGAGTAGTACGCGCATATTAATATCCGCTTGCGGAAAAAAACAGCGCGCGTATGACGGAGAGACATCGTGGCTAAAAGAGAAATGAAAGAGAGCGTACGCATGGACGCGGTGATAGGCACCGTACCGGATTACACCATAGGCGACGGCTACAAAGAGACGGCGACGTACACTGTCGGCAGATCCGCAGCGGGAGCGGCGAGGGATCACGGATCCGCCCCTGCGGCTTTTTACGCGCCCAAAAAGAGAAGGAGCAGGGTGCTCCTCGGTATATACGCATTCACCAAGCGCACGTTCGATATAGTGTCGTCGCTGCTTTTCCTTGTCGTATTTTCGTGGCTCTATCTTGTCCTTGCCGTTCTGGTCAAGTGCGGCGACGGCGGAAAGGTATTTTATTTCCATGAGCGCGTCGGCAAAAACGGTAAGACCATAAGGATCCCGAAGTTCCGTACCATGAAGCCGAATGCGGATAAGCTCGCGGACATGCTCACTCCCGAGCAGCTCGAGCAGTACAAACGCGAATACAAGATAGACAACGATCCCCGCATAACGCGTATAGGCAAGTTCCTCAGGCGCACGAGCCTGGACGAACTTCCGCAGATATGGTCAATTTTCATCGGACAGCTTTCCGTCGTCGGACCGAGACCTCTTATGCGTGAGGAAGTCGAAGAAAAATACGGCAGGGACGCGGACAGACTGCTTTCCGTAAAACCCGGACTGATAGGGTATTGGGCTTCGCACGGCAGGAGCAATTGCACTTACGAGAGCGGCGAACGTCAGAAAATGGAACTGTATTACGTGGATAACCGCTCCGTCGGGTTGGATATAAAGATCATATTCAAAACGATGATAGGCGTTTTGAAAAAAGAAGGCGCGCAATAAGACGGGAGGAGCCCTCTTATGTCACACGCAAACGAAATTTACGATCGGCGTTTGAGCGATGCCGTCGTGCCGGCAGAGGCAGCGACGGCATTGTTCGGTGAAGCGCCGGTCGTTTTTTATCCCTCGGCGTTCCGTCAGACCCGCCCCGTCCGCGCTTACGCTTGACGTCCCCGCCGGGATAATGGTATAATATATAATTATCCGCAGCCGCGACGGCGCATGCGGATATCGGAGAACTCTTATGAAAGGCATAATCCTCGCCGGCGGCGCGGGTACGAGACTGTATCCTCTTACGCTGGTCACAAGTAAACAGCTTTTGCCGGTATACGACAAGCCGATGATATATTATCCGCTGTCCACGCTCATGCTTGCCGGCATACGCGATATACTCATAATATCCACTCCCGCCGATCTGCCGAATTTCGAGAGGCTTCTCGGCGACGGCAGTCAATACGGCGCACGGCTGTCGTATAAGGTGCAGCCTTCGCCGGACGGGCTTGCCCAGGCGTTTATTCTGGGAAGAGAATTTATCGGTAACGACGCCTGCGCCATGATACTCGGCGACAATATCTTTTACGGCAACGGCATGGGGCGGCGGCTGCGTGCGGCGCGTGAAGCGGCAGAGAGCGGCAGAGCCACGGTGTTCGGCTACTACGTGCCCGATCCCGAACGTTTCGGCGTCGTGGAATTTGACGACAGCGGCAATGCGATCTCGGTAGAAGAGAAGCCGAAAAAGCCCAAGAGCAATTATGCCGTTACCGGTCTGTATTTCTATCCCGCGGGCGTGAGCGACATGGCGGACAAGGTAGTGCCGTCCGACCGCGGCGAGCTCGAGATAACCGCTCTCAACGAAATGTACCTTGAAGAAGAAAGGCTTTCGGTACAGCTGTTCGGGCGCGGATTCGCATGGCTGGATATGGGTACGATGGACAGTCTTTGCGAGGCGGCGGATTTCGTGCGCATGGTACAGGCAAGGCAGGGCATAGAGATCTCCGCACCCGAGGAGATAGCTTTCATACACGGTTGGATAACGAAAGAAGAACTGCTTGAATCGGCAGGCAGGTACGGCAAGTCGCCGTACGGAGAACATCTCCGCAATGTCGCCGAGGGCAAACTTATATACTGAAGAGGACGATATATGACGATAATAGTTACGGGCGGTGCGGGATTCATCGGCAGCAATTTCATCTTCCATATGATGAAGGCTCATCCGGATTACCGCATAGTCTGCATTGACAAACTCACTTACGCAGGCAATCTTTCCACTCTCGAAAGCGTTATGGACGATCCGGATTTCCGCTTTGTGCGGTTGGATATCTGCGACCGCGAGGGCGTGGATAAGCTGTTTGCCGAGGAAAAGCCGGATATCGTGGTCAATTTCGCGGCGGAGAGCCACGTCGACCGCAGTATCGAGGATCCGGGCGTGTTCCTGCAGACCAACATCATAGGTACGGCGACGCTGATGGACGCCTGCCGCAAGTACGGCATAAAGCGGTACCATCAGGTATCGACGGACGAAGTGTACGGCGACCTGCCGCTCGACCGTCCCGATCTGTTTTTTACCGAAAGCACTCCGCTGCATACATCCAGCCCTTATTCGAGTTCCAAGGCGGGAGCGGATCTCCTCGTGCTTGCTTATCACCGCACCTACGGGCTTCCCGTCACGATAAGCCGCTGCTCGAACAATTACGGTCCCTATCATTTCCCCGAGAAGCTCATCCCGCTCACGATCATCAACGCGCTCGCGGATAAGCCTCTGCCCGTGTACGGCAAGGGTGAGAACGTGCGCGACTGGCTGTACGTCGAGGATCATTGCAAGGCGATAGATCTCATCATCCACAACGGCAGAGTGGGCGAGGTGTACAACGTCGGCGGGCACAACGAGATGCGGAACATAGACATCGTAAAACTCATCTGCAAAGAGCTGGGCAAGCCCGAAAGCCTCATCACGTTCGTCGCCGACCGCAAGGGGCACGACATGCGCTACGCGATCGACCCGACGAAGATACATTCGGAGCTCGGCTGGCTGCCCGAAACGAAGTTCGCGGACGGTATCGTGAAAACGGTACGCTGGTATCTCGATAACCGCTCCTGGTGGGAGCCGATAGTCTCGGGCGAGTACCGCGATTATTACGAAAAGATGTACGGTAACAGGAAATGAAGATACTTGTAACGGGAGCGAAAGGGCAGCTCGGTAAAGACCTCATGCGCGAGCTTCTTCGCCGCGGTCACGAAGCCGTGGGCGTAGATGTGGACGAGATGGACATCACGGACGCCGCGAGCGTGCGGCGTGTGATAAGCGAAGTCAAGCCGGAAGCCGTTATACATTGCGCGGCATGGACGGCGGTGGACGCGGCTGAGGATAACGAAGACAAAGTGCGCCTCGTGAACGCCGTGGGCACGAAGAACGTCGCCGAGGCGTGCAAGGCGATCGGCGCGAAAATGATGTACATCTCCACCGATTACGTTTTCGACGGCAAGGGCACGGAGCCGTGGCAGCCCGACTGCAAGGATTATGCGCCGCTCAGCGTTTACGGCAAGACCAAGCTGGAAGGCGAGCTGGCGGTGGCGGGTACGCTGGATAAATATTTCATCGTGCGTATCGCGTGGGTGTTCGGCGCGGGCGGCAAGAATTTCGTGCGGACGATGCTCTCTCTCGGAAAAACGCACGGCGAGCTGCGCGTGGTGTGCGATCAGATAGGCACGCCGACTTATACGCCCGATCTTGCGCGGTTGCTCGCGGACATGATAGTCACGGATAAGTACGGTTATTATCATGCGACGAACGAGGGCGGGTATATAAGCTGGTACGATTTTGCCTGCGAGATATTCGCTCGCGCAGGGTATACTACGAAAGTATTGCCGGTCACGACGGCGGAGTACGGCTTGTCCAAAGCCGCGCGGCCGTTCAACAGCCGGTTGGATAAGAGCAAGCTCGCGGCGAGCGGTTTCGAGCCGCTGCCCGATTGGCGCGACGCCCTTACGAGATATTTAGAGGAAACGAAGGAAGAATGGGTCAGATAACCGTAGAAAAGAACGTCGGCGGCATAGAGGGACTTTGCGTCATAACTCCGGCGGTGCACGGCGACAGCCGCGGATATTTCATGGAAACATACAGCGCGCGCGATATGGCGGAAGCGGGGCTGGATATAACGTTCGTGCAGGACAACCAGTCCATGAGCGTCAAAGGCGTGCTGCGCGGTCTGCACTTTCAGATAAACTACCCGCAGACGAAGCTCGTGCGCGTCGTGCGCGGCAGCGTGTTCGATGTTGCCGTGGATCTCCGCCCGGGCAGCGCCACTTACGGCAGGTGGTACGGCGTGGAGCTTACCGCGGAAAACAAAAAGCAGTTTCTTATCCCGCGCGGGTTCGCGCACGGTTTCCTTGTGCGTTCGGACGAGGCGGAGTTCTGCTACAAGTGCGACGACTTCTACCACCCTAACGACGAAGGCGGTCTCGCCTGGAACGACCCGTATATCGGGATCGACTGGGGCGTTACCGGAACATACCGCGGCACCGCGTCCCCCGACGGCTACGCGCTCCCCGACGGCACATCCCTCATCATGAGCGACAAAGACACCAAATGGGGGAGGATAAGTGCTCCCGGCATCGTTAACAAGGAATAATTGCCATGATAATGACCAAGACACCGTTCAGGATGAGTTTTTTCGGCGGGGGGACGGATATCCCGCAGTTTTTCAACGAGCACAGAGGTGCCGTTTTATCTACTTCTTTCGATAAATATGTCTACGTCAACGTGCGGCATTTGCCGAGATTTTTCAAATATTCCACCGAAGTGGTATACGCGAAAACGGAGAGAGTCACAAAGATAGGAGATATCGAACATCCCATGGTGCGTAACGCCATGAAGATGTTGGATATGAAAGAGCTTCATATCGTATACGACGCCGATCTTCCCGCGAGGACCGGGCTCGGGACGTCGAGTACGTTTGCGGTAGGGCTCCTCAATGCGTTTTATTGTCTTAAAGGTAAGTATCGTTCCAAAAAGCAGCTTGCGGATGACGCGATATATCTCGAACGCACTCTTTGCAATGAGGCTGGCGGTTGGCAGGATCAGATAGCGGCTTCGTTCGGCGGGCTCAATCGTATAGATTTTGCGGCAAACGATTATACGGTAAGTCCCGTGATCATAGAACCTGTACGCAAAAAGGCGCTTAACGATAATCTGCTTCTTTTCTTTACGGGATTTACTCGGTTTTCCGCGGATATACAGAAGTCTACGACGAGCACGTTATCCGAGAAGAACAAGCAGCTGGATATGATGCTCGAGCTTGTGGACGAAGCGCAGAATATTCTCGAAGACAAGACACGCGATCTCGATGAGTTCGGCAGATTGCTCGACCGTACATGGAAACTTAAACGCGGTATAGGCGATAAAGTATCTACGGACTATATAGACGACATATACGAAAAAGGTCGGAGTGCCGGAGCGCTCGGCGGTAAACTTCTCGGCGCGGGTGGCGGCGGGTTCCTGTTGTTTTACGTACCGAGTGACAGACAGTCGGATGTTCGCAAAGCGCTGTCGGATTATATGGAAGTGCCGTTTAACTTCGAAGACAGAGGAACAAGGGTCATATATTATTCTCCCGAATTCTTCGATGCGGACAGCAGCACGGAGGTATGAGCATGAAAGTCGTTATAATGGCGGGAGGCAAGGGAACGCGTATCGCAAGCGTCAATTCGCTCGTTCCCAAGCCCATGATAGAAGTGGCGGGAAAGCCCGTGCTCGTACATCAGATAGAATGTTTGAAG
>DXHS01000031.1 GCA_019113275.1 Candidatus Protoclostridium stercorigallinarum | reverse complement strand
GGCGGGCATCACCGTTCCCGTGCAGGCGGGCATCATGCCGCTCGTAAAAAAGAGCCACGTCGACAAGACGATAGGACTGTCCGGCGCAAAGCTGCCCGGCAAGATATCCCGCATGATCGCGCGTTTTTACGACGACCCCGATTCACTCATGGCTGCGGGCATCGCCTACGCCACCGACCAGATAGCCGATCTTCTCAGCGCGGGAGCGCGCGGAGTGCATCTCTACGTCATGAACAACGCTTACGTCGCCCGCACGATAACGAACAACGTTTCATCCATACTCGCGAGCGTGAACAGATGAACGTCCGCCGCGAAGACATGCTGCGATACCTCGGCAGCGCGGGACTTACGCCCGACGAGCGGCTGACCGCGCGCATGGACGAGGCTGTCGCCGAAACTCTCGCGGCGTCCTCGCCGCGGCATGTATACCGCCGTCTGCCGCTGACCGACTCACTGCCGCTCAGCGGGAACGACGTCCGCGAAGCTCTCGACGGCTGCCGCGAAGCCGTGTTCTTCGCGTTTACTCTCGGTACGGGCCCCGAAGAACGGGAAGCCCGCGCGTTCGCCCGCGGCGACAGTCTGGGCGCGGCGCTCATAGACGCGGCGGCAAGCTGCCTTATAGAGAGCTATTGCGACGAGGTATGCGAACAGATCGCAAAAGACGAGAATGTCACGCTCACGCTGCGATATTCCTGCGGTTACGGCGATTGGGATCTCGGGCGTCAGGCAGACGTGCTGCGACTTCTCGACGCACAGCGGCGCATAGGACTGCATGTCAGCGCAGGCGGAGTGATGGTCCCGCAGAAGTCGGTGACCGCCGTCGCGGGAGTACTCGCGGAAGGGTATTCGCCCGCGGCGCGCTCGTCGCACACGGCGGACAAGTGCGCGCGCTGCGCGGCGCTCTCCTGTCCTTACAGAAAAGCTCCCGCCTCTTACGGAAAGGAAGAATGACCATGAAGAGAAATTTTCTCAGGCACATAAACGATCATATAACGGTATTCGACGGCGCGTTCGGCACGATGCTGCAACGCAAAGTGAGCGACCCGGGCGAGATACCCGAACTGCTCAACATCTCCCGTCCCGATATCATCGCGGATATCCACCGCGAATACGCGGCGGCGGGAGCGGACGTCATAACCGCGAATACGTTCGGCGCCAACCGCGCCAAAGCGGGCGAACGCTCGGACGAGCTCATTCGCGCCGCGGTGAAGATAGCGCGCGAAGCCGCGCCCGACAAGTACATTGCTCTCGACCTCGGACCCACGGGACGGCTCGCCGAACCCGCGGGCGATATGAGTTTCGACGAGGCTTACGGCGTATTCGCCGCCGCCGTCGAAGCGGGATCGGACGCGGATGTCATACTCATCGAAACGATGAGCGACATGACGGAGCTGCGCGCCGCCCTTCTCGCCGCGCGCGAGCATTCGGACAAGCCCGTGCTCGCCACCATGACATTTGCGGAAAACGGCAGGACGTTCACGGGGGTGAGCGCGGAATGTTTCGCGCTCACCGCTTCCCCGCTCGCCGACGTCATAGGCGTGAACTGCTCGCTGGGCCCCAAAGAGCTGCTGCCCATAGTCGGGAAGCTCGTCACTCTCACCGATAAGCCTGTCATAGTACAGCCCAACGCGGGTCTGCCCGACTCGCGCGGCAATTACGGCGTGGGCGCGGCAGAGTTCGCGGAATACGCGGAAAAGTTCCTCGACCTCGGCGTGCGTATCGTCGGCGGATGCTGCGGCACCACGCCCGAACACATTTCCCGTCTTGCCTCGCTCGCGAAAGGACGCAAACCTCTTCCCTCGCGCTACATCCCCCGCGCCGGCGTATGCTCGGCGACGAAAGCCGTCTTTATAGACGGGGTGCGCGTTATCGGCGAGCGCATCAACCCCACGGGCAAAAAGGCGATGAAAGCCGCTCTCATCGCGGGCGACTACGACTATGCCGCGAAACAGGCGGTCGAGCAGACGGAAGCGGGCGCCGACATACTCGACGTCAACGCCGGCCTGCCCGAGATCGACGAAAAGAGCGTGCTGCCCGAACTGGTACGCCGCGTCTGCCGCGTGACCGACCTGCCTTTGCAGATAGACACGTCCGACCCCATCGCCGCGGAGAACGCTTTGCGCGTTTACCCGGGCAAGGCGGTGATCAATTCGGTGAACGGCGAAGAGCGATCGCTGTCCTCCGTGCTCCCGCTCGCGGCAAAGTACGGCGCGGCTGTCGTCACGCTCACGGTGGACGAACGCGGCGTGCCCAAGACCGCGGACGAACGAGTTGCGATAGCGGACAAAATAATAGCCCGGGCGCGTACTTACGGCGTACCCGAGCGGGATATATACGTCGATTGTCTGACACTCACGGTGGGAGCGGAACAGGAACAGGCGCTGCTCACCCTCGAAGCCATCCGTCGCGTGCGCGCGGCTCACCCCGAAGTGCATGCCGTGCTCGGCGTGAGCAATGTTTCCTTCGGGCTGCCCGCACGTCGGGCGATCAATTCCGCGTTTCTGACCGCCGCTATGTGGGCGGGTCTGGACCTTCCCATACTCAACCCCAATCTGCCCGAGAACATGCAGGCGGTGCGCGCGTTCAACGTCCTCACCTGCCGCGACCGCGGCTGCGCCGAGTGGTCGGCTCGCTATGCGAACGCCGATATCGCGATAACGGAGTCGCGTTCCTCCGCCGCGCCCTCTTCTTCGGACGGTAACGATCTGCACGCCCTGGTGGTCAAAGGTCTGCCTGCCGCCGACGAAACGAGACGGCTGCTCGAAAGCGGCTCCGCGCCGCTCGACATAGTGAACGGCATGCTCATACCCGCGCTCGGAGAGATAGGCGACGCTTACGAAGCCGGCAAAGCGTTCCTCCCGCAGCTGCTCGCTTCCGCAGACAGCGCAAAAGAAAGCTTTTCGGTGATACGCGAGCGCATGCCTTCCGCCGCGGGCGGCAAAGGCGTCGTGGTGCTTGCCACGGTCAAGGGCGACGTGCACGACATAGGCAAGAACATCGCCGCCACGGTGCTGGAAAATTACGGCTACACGGTGGTCGATCTCGGCAAGAACGTACCGCCCGAAGACGTAGTCTCCGCGGTGCGCGCGCATTCCGCCAAACTGTGCGGACTGTCCGCGCTGATGACTACCACGGTGCCGCACATGGCGGAGACCATATCCCTTCTCCGAAGCGAATGCCCGTCCTGCCGCATAATGGTCGGCGGAGCCGTGCTTACCGAGGACTACGCAAAAAAGATCGGCGCCGACTACTACTGCAAAGACGCCCTCGCCGACGTCCGTATCGCCGCCGAGGTTTACGGGAAGTGAGGAAGTTTTACACGGGGGAGCGAAAACTTTTCTTTAGGCAAAGAAAAGTTTTCGCTCCCCCGTACCCCCTCACTTTCAAAAGAAACTACAATTTATTTCTTACGCACCGCTGCCGCTCGGCGAGCGCAACAAGCGGCTTTGCAAATCGCAAAGTCATTTGTTTACTGCCGTGCGGCTCGGTCAGACGAAAATATCACCGTCTCTGCCCCTTGCGCCCGCCGTGCGCTTCGGTATAGACGAAAACGCTGCCGCCTTTTTGGGCGGTTAGCACCGCGGCTGACCGAGCTGTTGCGGTACGGAACAAACATTTTTCATCGGAAGCCGGTCGGTTGCCGTCCGCTAGGACCGCGTTCTCGGGGTGCCGCAAGGAACCTTAGCGGCGACCGCTTCCGCTACCGCTCGCTCCGAGAGCCGCAG
>DXHS01000030.1 GCA_019113275.1 Candidatus Protoclostridium stercorigallinarum | reverse complement strand
CGACTCGCACGCGCTCGGAAGAGCTGTCGGAAAATTCCCCGTACAGCTTTATAGTCACGCTCTCCGCTTCCGCCTTGTCCGCAAAGACCGTTCCCGTCACCAGGCACTCCGTATCGTAACCGCTTTTCTTCAATTCTTCTTCCAGCGCTTCGGACACGAGCGAGAAATACGCTTCGTCGGTCACTTCGACTATCCCCGCGTCGTATCCGTTATTCTCCGCCCCGTCGCAGGACAACGCCTGCCAATCTCCCGAGATCAGCCCCGGCAGCGGGAATATCACCGCGAGGACGAAAGCGTAGACGCACGCCGTGCGCACTATCTTGTGAACGCGCGTATTCGCCGTCAGTCCGGATACAACCGCGCCTATAACTCCCGTGCCGAGCACTCCGAGGATCCATGCCGTCACAGGAACACCCTCCCCGTCGCCATAAGGATGAGCACGAACACAAAATACAAAAATCCCGCGCCGAACATCACCCCTCCCGTAAGAGTCACCGTCTTGCTCATGCCCGCAAGCATATCCCCCATGCGCTTGTCACCGAGCGCCTCTGTCACCGCCGCGGACAGTTTCAGGCATAGCGAGAATACCGCTATCTGCAACACTACGGGAAGGAGCGTCGCGAGCAGCAGCACGAGCGCGGTATAACCAAGCGCGTTCTTTACCGCGATCCCGCCCGAAACGATCAGGTTGAACCCCTCGGACATGTATCCGCCGATGACGGGCACATACTTGCCTATCGCGAATTTCGCTCCCCTTACGCCGAGATTGTCCGTTACCGACGCGGTAACGCCCTGTACGCTCATGACCGCGGTCAGCAGGAAAAACCCTATGCCGAACATCCATTTCACGGAGTCGTGCATAAAAGATGACATCTTGTCCATGCCGTTCCCTCCCGTGACGCACCCCACCGCCCCGAACACGAACGCGGCGACGAGCATGGGCACGAGCACGGAAGTTATCAGGTTGAAAAGCCCTCCCGTTATGACGGCTATGACCGGGCTGAACACCGCCGCGCTGCCCGCCCCTCCCGTGCCCGCCATGACCGTGAGCACGGGCGGGAGCAGAACGTTCATCTGCGCCCCGAGAGCTTCCAGCGTCTCCGCGCACGTCGTAAACATCGCGGTCATTCCTGTACCTGCGACCGCAAGCACGCAAACGAGACACGCGATCCGCACCGCTTTCCCCACGCTTTCCGAATGTCTGCCTCCGGAAAGCGCGTCCGTTGCCGAACAAACCACGGCGACTCCGAACGTCACCGCGAACAGAGCTACGAGCGCCGCCAGACTGCTGCCTATCGCTCCGAGGACGAACGACATCACATCCGAAAAGTCAAGTCCCGCGTTTCCGGACAGCAATCCCTTGAGCACGGAGATCACGTCCCTTCCGCCGAACAGCGAGAGCTGATCTTCCGTGAGCCCGTCGAAAAGATCGTCGAGAGCGTCGTCGTCGAGCGAATCTATGAGTTCTTCCGCAATATCCCCGCTCCCCAAACGCGCGACCTCCGTTTACGTGCCGGACAGCATCCCCGACACGATCTCTATGAGTTTTACGAGCACGGGGATCGTCATGCACAGCAGTACGATCTTGCCGGCAAGCGACAAGCTGCCCGAAAGCGAGGGCATCTTCGCCTCTTCCGCCGCACCGCAGGCAAACTCTATTATGTACCCCGCTCCGGCGATCTTCATCATATACGCGACAAGCTCGCCGCCCGCTCCCGTCTTTTCCGCAAGCTCCGTCAGCACGGACGCAATCCCCGTGACGCCGTCGATGACGGCAAGCAGCACCGCGGCGCCGCCCGCGATCCCTATCACCGCCGCGATATCCGAACGTTCCGAACGCACCACGAGAGCGCTGACAACGGACACTATCGCTATCGCGGCGATCTTGAGCGCCATCAGAACGCTCCGAACACCGTCTGCAGCGTAGTGAACAGCTGAGACAGCATGTCTATTACGAGCAGCAGCACGATGACGAGCCCCACGAGGGTCACGAGCGTGGCTATCTCGTCCTTATCCGACTTTTTGAGTATCGTGCTCACCATCGCGGTGATGAGCCCTACCGCGGCTATCCTGAAAATGATATCTATACCCATAAGCTCACCAGCACAATACCGCCGCGAGCAGTCCCGCGAGCAGTCCCAGCTTCACCGCGGCTTTGCCCGAACGCGCGTATGTATCCGCAGCGCGTTTCCCGCAAACGCCCAGCTTGCGCCTGCATTCCTCCACCGCACCTTTTTCCGCGTCGGGCGGGCGCGAACCGAGCGACGCGAGCGTTTCGGCGACCAACCGCTTTTCCTCTTTGGTCAGCGAGCCGCCGCTTATCTCCGCCTTCCTTCCCGACTTCATCGCAGCCGCGCATTCGGCGAGCTGCTCGCCCAGCAGCGGTGACCGCGCTACGTAACCGCGCATGAGTTCGGGCACCGTATCCCGGGTGAAAGAAAGCGACTCGGAAAACGCGCGCAGAAAATCGTCGAGATCGCCGAAATACTCCGCGCGGCGCTTCATGCGCATACATATCCCCAGCCCGACGAGCGCGCCCAGACAGCCGAGGCATACGGTAAGAAGCAGCTTATCCGTCACGGGAGAGTATGCGGTCGTACTTGTCCGCAGTCATGCCGCCGCCCGTCCCGCGAAGAAAAAAGTACGCGTCCATGACTCCGTCCAATTTCCCGGCGAGCGCGCGGTGAGCGAACCGTTCGGGAGACGACGAGTGAGCCGAAGCCACTACCGCGATACCGCACCCCACGGCTTCGCGCACTATGTCCGCGTCCTCGGCGCCGAACAGCTCGTCCGTGATAAGGACGTCCGGGCGCACAGAACGTAGCGCGCACTCGAACGCATGCCGCTTGTCGCTTCCCGTTATCACATCCGTGCGTCTGCCTACGTCCATACCCGCCTCTCCGCGGAAGCAGCAGGCTATCTCCGCGCGCTCGTCGGCTATGAGCACATTGTATCCGCCTTCGTCGGACAGCCTGCGCGCCAGATCGCGCAACACCGTGGTCTTGCCTCCGCCCGGAGGAGCAAGCAGCAGAAAACTATATAAATCGCATGGTATTTCAGGCATAATACATCGCGAAATACCCGTTATTTCGTGCGGTATGCGTATGTTTACCGACGAATAATTCTTTACGGTAAGTATTTTTCCGCCGTCCGAGACAACTTCTCCGCATATCCCCGCCCTTACGCCGCCGTGCAGCGTTATATATCCGCGGTTGATATCGTCGTTATAAGCATACATAGAATGCTCTGACGCGCCCACGACAGACGCCCGCACGTCGTCCGACGAGCAGCAGAGCGCAGCGGAAACGTCATGCGACAGACCGGAACGCGTGAGAAAATACTCGCTGCCGTTGTACCACGCGCACACGGGCTTCCCCGCACGCAGGCGTATCTCCCACAGCTTTCCGATATCGAGGTTTTCCGCTATCGAAGCGTATACGCTCTCGGGAAACACCGATCTAAGCGACTCAAGTTCAAGCATACCGTATCATACGAGCGCATCCGCCCGGATATGAACACATCGACAGTCATCGACATAAATAGTGAATATGAACGCCTCGGACATTTTGATCGGAGTAAACGACGAACACGGCCTGGATCCGCCCACCGGCGGGAAACGGACCCCCGTCATGCCGTACCTGGATCGCAGCATTTACGAGAACGAATTCAACCGTCCCGCCAAAATATACTGCGCCATCGCGCTGCTGCGCAGCGGTCTGCGCGTATACGATCTTCACCCCGAAGTGAGCGACGTTCCGGTGCAGACGAGAGTGGCGAGAGCGAACCGCGCAGGCGTAAAACTGCTCGCAACATTCGCGTACAACGCTTTCGGCAGCGGACGGACCTTCAATGCCGTGAGCGGAGTGCTCACCTATTATTCCGGATATTCCCGCTTCCCCGCCGCCTCGCGCGAGCTTGCGGAAGATATATATGCGGCTATAGTGAGCCGCTCGCTTCAAACCGACGGCAAAGGCGTATCCACGCTCGACGATGTCGGCGTACTGCGCTCGGTGAACTGTCCGTCAGCTCTCATCGAAGCGGGATTCATGACGAATCTGCGCGAAGCGCGCCTTATGCTCGACCCCGACTGGCGGAAATCCATAGGCTATGCCGCCGCGATCGGGATATGCGATTACGCCGACATATCTTATGTGGACGAAGGCAATCCCGCGGCATACCCCGCCGTAGCGCCAGGCAACAGAAACTCTTATGTCGAGATCGCACAATATTACCTTACGCTGCGCGGTTTCCCCGTAAAAGCGGACGGTATATTCGGAAACGATACCGAAAGCGCGGTCAAAGCGTTCCAGAACATGAACGGGCCGGAACCGGACGGAATTATAGGCAGACAGACCTGGACGAAGCTCGTACTTCCTTCCCCTTCCGCATACATATTGCGCACGGGCAGTACGGGCAGCGCCGTGAGCTACCTACAACTCAAATTGCTGAGCAAACTTTATCCGCTCGCCGCCGACGGCATATTCGGAGAAGAGACGGAAAACGCGCTCAAACTCTTTCAGACGGAATCCGGGCTCGAGCCCGACGGCATCGCCGGACCGCTGACATTTTCCGCACTCGGCACGCTCATGTCCCCGAGAGACGAATAATGAACGCTTGCCCGCCATAAGTCAAAAGCGGCGGATATCTTTTCGGATATCCGCCGCCCGCATACCGGCTATCAAAAAACGGTTTTACACACTAAACGGAACGATGCCGCTTAAAAAGCTCCGCATAAAAGCGTGTGAGAAAGTATCGCTTACGCGGCAAAAAACAAGGCAGTCTACTCTTTCAGGTTTCCCTTTTTTACGTTTTCGTCTATGATACGGAACGAAAGCTCATAAAGCGTTTCCGAGCCGAGAGCGGTGCGCGCCTGTCGCGCCCTCACCTTATCCGCGGTGACGCGGTGCTCTTTCCAGTCGCTGCCGTCGTTGCCGTTATTGAGAAGAAGCGGCTGAAGATTATCCATTGCGTGGGCGAAACGCGCTTCCGCAGTTTCGCATTCTTCGAACTCGTCGAAAAGCGAGATCAGTTCGCTCGCCTGATCGGCGGGAAGCAATGAGAATATCCGCCGTTTCGCGGCGTCCTCCCGTGCTTTCTGCGTGCTCAGACCCTCGGCGTCGTAAGCGTAAGTATCTCCGGCGTCTATCTCCACGATGTCGTGGATAAGGCACATCAGCATGACTTTGGCGATATCGACGTTTTCGTTCGAGTATTCCTTGAGCAGATACGCCATGAGCGCCATGTGCCACGAATGCTCGGCGTCGTTCTCGCTCCTGCCGTGACGGGACAGATGAGTCTGCCGGAAGACGTTCTTCAATTTATCCGCTTCGAGCACAAATGCCAGCTGTTTTTCCAGCCTTGTATCCATTGGGGTCACCTCACCGATATTTACAGCGAAAATACCCGGACATGACGCCGGGTATTTTGAAAGCGCAAAATGCGCGGGTTATTTTACTCTGGACATATACTCGCCCGTTCTCGTATCGACGCGGATCTTGTCGCCGATATTGATGAACAGCGGCACCTGTATGGCGGCGCCCGTTTCCAGCGTGGCGGGCTTATTGCCTGCCTTGGACGTATCGCCCTGGATGCCCGGCTCCGTCTCCGCTATGGTGAGCTCGACGAAGTTGGGGGGATCGACGCTGAAAGGAACGTCCTTATACGACTGTATGGACACCATCATCTCGGGGATGATATATTTGAGAGCGTCACGGCAGTCGTCGATGTTTATATTGATCTGGTCGAAGGTCTCGGGATCCATAAAGTAGCAGAAATCGTCGTCCGCATAAAGGAACTGATAGGACTTGGTATCTATCCTCGCGTCGAGAAACTTCTCCGTCGGGCTGAAGGACTCTTCGAGTACCTGTCCCGTTACGACGTTCTTATACTTCGTTCTTACGAACGCCGAACCTTTGCCCGGCTTGACGTGCTGGAAATCGACGACGCGGAATACCTTGCCGTCCTTTTCGAACGTAGTGCCTTTTCTGAAATCACCTGCTACCATAAAATTCTCCTTGTTATAAGTCTTTTGCCGAAGGCGAAACGCGCCGAGCGTTTCAAGCGCCTTTTATATGATAATACTTTTAGCGAAGTTTGTCAAGTTCTCTATGCCGTCTTTTTTAACGACGACCATATCCTCTATCCTTACGCCGAATTTTTCCGTATATAACCCGGGCTCGACGGTGACCACGCAATTCTCGGGCAGTTCTTCGTAATTGTTCGGAGAAAGCCTCGGGGATTCGTGTATGTCTATCCCCACTCCGTGACCGAGCGAGTGCCCGAATTCGCGCTCGAATCCGTTGGCTCGGAAATACTCCCGCGCGATACTGTCCGCTTCCCTGCCCGTCATTCCCGCTTTGAGAAATTTGAGCACGTTCTGCTGCGCGGTAAGCACGAGATCGTATATTTCCGTCATGCGCGCGGTCGGCTCGCCGAAAACGAAGGTACGCGTCATATCCGAACAATATCCTTCCGCTTTCGCACCTATGTCGAAGAGCACCATATCGCCGCGGTCAAGTTTACGATCGCCCGCCGTGTGATGACAGTCGGAAGAATTCTCCCCGAAGGCGACGATATTGTCAAACGCGAGCCCGTCCGCTCCGAGCCTGAGAAACCTGTAAGTCAGTTCGGCGCTTATCTCCCGTTCGCTGACGCCCACTTTAAGGAGCGGCAGCACCGCGGAAAGAACGTGCTCGGTGATAGACTGCGCCTTTTTGATGTGAGCGATCTCCGCCTCCGTCTTTACCGTGCGCACTGCCGAAAGCGCGGAAGACATGGGTCTCAGCGTAAATCCGGCAAGCGCTTTTTTCAGCTCCTTGAACCGCGCCACGGTGAGAACGTCTTCTTCGTACCCTACCGACTTCGCGCCGAGCGACGCAAGTTTATCCGCAAGCAGTCCGTCCAGTTTTTCGGGAGAAGTGACGACGACCTCATACGCTCCCGCGGCATTCTTTTCCGCAACGAGAGCGTAACGGAAATCCGTATAAAACGTTTTCGTATCGGGCGTGAGCAGCACGCAGCCGAACGAAGTCTCCGTCCCCGTAAAGTAAGCTCTGTTCGAGCCGCCGAACACTACGACGGCATCTGCCTTTTCAAATAGAGATCCGTACATACGATAATTATACCACAGCGCCGCGTATATGTAAAGCGTATATCACGCGCGAAGCGCTTCGTGCATTTTCAGCATCGCGAGAGCGTCTTCCGCCTGTGTGCCGTCCGACTCGCATATAACGAACGGTTCGATGCGGTATTCCTCTATCACCTTCGCAAGCCCTTCGTATTCCGGTCCGTACTTTTCGTCGGCAAAGGTAAGGTGTTTGAGTTCGCCCTTCTCTCCGTACATTATCTTGGAGAAATGGACGTGGAACGCTCCCGCTTTTTTATCGCCCAGCTTATCCGCCGTATAGTCTATTATGCGCTTGTAATCGTCGTACCCTTTTATCCCGCCGCGGGTGTAGCTGTTGATATGCCCGAAGTCGAAACAGGGATACAACCTGTCGTCAAGCGTGCAGAAATCGACGATCTCTTCCACCGTGCCTATCTGATTGAGCTTACCCATGGTCTCGGGACAAAGGATAAAATCGAAAGTTATGTCCGACAGCGCTTCCATGAGTTTTGCGATGTTCGCTTTCGCGCGCGCCACGGCCTCCCTTCGCTCCGATTTGCCGCAGGATGCCGGGTGGAATACCGAACGTCTGCCGCCGAACATCTTCTCGGCAAGCACGGTCTGACGCACATAATCGATGGATTTTTCGATCATATCGTCGTCGGGATTGGCAAAATTGGTATAATACGGCGCGTGCGAACTGATCTCTATATCATACGCCGCGAACTCCGCGGCTATCTCCGCCGCGGCTTCCTCGCTTATGCGCACGCCCCTGCCGAACGAATATTCGTAGGCGCTGAGCCCCTTTTCGTGCAGCCACGCCGCAGCCTCTTTGGTGCGTTTATGCCCTTCCTCGTAGAAGGAAAGCGAATTGCCGCTCGGTCCTATCCTCAGCATAAGTCCGTCCACTCCTTGTCTTTATTGATACGGGCGACGAGATCGTCCGCGCTCGTGAATTTGCTTATGGGGCGCAAGTAACGGTAAAAATACACGACCGCGCTCTCGTGCAGCAAGCTGCCGCCGTCGTAGTCTATGAGATTGGTCTCTACCGCCGGCTTGTTCTGCATGAACGTAGGACGCGGACCCACGTTCGTCACGGAACGGTAACGCCTGCCGCCTATCTCGGTATACGTTCCGTACACCCCGCGCTTGGGTTCGAGGGCACCGAAAGGATATCTGAGATTGATGGTGGGCACGCCGATATTATGCCCCCTTCCGTCGCCGCTCACCACATTCCCGCGCATATGATACGGCACGACGAGCATCTGACGGGCAGCGTCCATGTCACCCGTAGTGAGATAATTCTTTATGACCGTGCTCGACACCTTGACGCCGCAGTAGTACACCGTAGGGACTACCGTGAGCCCAACTCCCGCTTCCGCGGCAAGCTTCCCCAGCTCCGAAGCCCCGAGAAGATCGCTGCCGAAAGTATAGTTCTCACCGCAGGCAAGATGTTTCGGAGAATAAAGCCTCATGAGCTCAGCGAAAAATTCTCTCCCCGTCATCCCGTTTATCGCGGAATAATAAAGGGTAAGGCACACATCCGCGCCGCAGTCCGAATACAGGAACTTGCGGTCGTGATAAGCATAAATGGGCACCTTGCCGGCGGGATTGTCCGCAAACGTGGATATGGCGGTAAGGCAGCCGAGTTCCTTAGCCTTATCTTCCGCCGCGCGGAGTATCGCGCGGTGACCGAGGTGCATCCCGTCGAAATGTCCGAGCGCGAGAGAAAATCCTCCCTCGTGCGGTTTTCCGAATTCTACAGTCACCATCATGCGTCGTCCTCTTTCAGATATGCGGATATCCTGATGCCGCGTTCGGTATCCGCCGCTATCCCGAGCAGCTCTCCGCGGCAGTACAGCGCGAACTCGCCCGCAGGAACGCCGTCCGTTTTCACGGGCACTCCGTTCACGAGCTTTTTATACAATGCGTCGTCGGCATGAAACGCGGGGATCCCCGCAAGCGCGACCGAAGGCGGTATCACGTCGGCAGGCGTGACCTCGTCGGGAGATACGGCGTCTTTTATATAAAAATCGCCGCAACGCGTGCGCTTTATGGAAGTCATCGCCGCGAGCGAGCCTAAAGACTCCGCAAGATCGCGGCATAAAGATCTTATGTAAGTGCCCGACGAACAGTCCACGGAAAACATATACTCGTTTTCGCCTACGGCGCCGAGAAGCGAAAAACCGTACACCTCTATCTCCGCCGCGGGAATATCCGCGACAAGCCCTTTGCGCGCAAGATCGTATGCTCGCCGCCCGCCTATCGATTTCGCGCTGTACTGCGGCGGCACCTGCATTTGTCTGCCGATAAAGGACGAAAGACGAGCTTCTATGTCTGACATAGTAGGTATATCCGACGTTTCGTCAAGTATCCTGCCCGTTATATCCAGCGTATCGGTAGTCAGCCCGAACTTAAAAGACGCTTCGTACGTCTTGGATTTCCCAAGAAAAAGATCGAAAAGGCGTGTGCATTTGCCCACGCCCATGAGCAGCACTCCTTCCCCCATCGGGTCGAGAGTGCCCATGTGCCCTATCCTGCGTTCGCCGAGCGCCCGCCTTACCTTTCCCACCGCCTGCGAGCTGGATATGCCCGACGGTTTGTTTATGTTGACTATCCCGGTCAAATCTCTTCGGTATCCCTTATCGCTTTGAGTATCTTGTCTATGACGTCTTCCGTTTTACCGAAAACGCGGCAACCCGCGGCGTACACATGTCCGCCGCCGCCGAAGACCTCGGCTATGTCGTTGACATGCCGCCCGCGCGATCTGAAGCTCACTTTGTATTCGTTGTCCTTTTCGGCGCAAAGGCTGACGCCTATCTCCACGCCCTCCACGGATATCGCGTAATCGATGATCCCTTCCGTATCGTTGGAGCTTATGCCGCAATCGTCGAGAAGCTGCTGCGTCATGGGGATGACGCACACTTTGCCGTCCATGTAGAAGCGCATCGCTTCAATGGACTTTGCGATGAGTTTCGTCTTCGCGCGGCTGCGCCTACGGTAGAGCTCGGTAGCTATGCCGTGACAGTCCGCTCCCAGACAGGAGAGTTTATATGCGGTGTACAGGACTTTCGAGTCGGTATTGCTGTGCATGAAGTGCCCGGTATCCGTCGACAGACCCGTAAAGAGGTAGTCCGCTATCTCCTTGGTTATCCTGCCCGTCGGCTCGAGAAGGTCGTATACCATCTCGCACGTGCTCGACGCATTGCTCTTTACGAGATTTATATCCGCAAAACCGTCGTGCCCTTCGTGGTGATCGATGCACACGGTGCGGTCGGCAGAGCGGAAAAACCCTTCCATCCTGCCTATACGCTCGCGGGTGGCGCAGTCTACGGCGATAAAAAGGTCGTATACCTTGCGCGTGAGCGCATTGAAAGCCTCGCTGTTCCTGACGAACTTATACGACTCGGGTATGGGCGAAGGGCTGCACACGTCGGCGATCTTGCCCGCGTTAAGGCAGTACTCGCGCAATGCGAATGCCGAACCTATGCAGTCGCCGTCCGGACGGACATGCCCGCAGATGATCACGGAGCGCGCGTTGTCGATAGCTTCAAGAATGCTCATGTTCGGAAATTTCCCTCAATATCGAATCTATTTTACGCCCGTACTCCTCCGACGTGTCGAGCCTGAAAGAAAGGGCTGGTATCGTGCGCATGTTGCGCAGGCTCACGGCGAGCTCGCGGCGGATGAACCCCGCAGCCGAATTGAGAGCGGATACCGCCTCTTCCCCGTCCCCTATCACGCTGACGTACACGCGGGCGTATTTGAGGTCTTTGCTGACCTCCGCCGCCGTTATCGTCGTCATGAGCGGGATCTTGGGGTCGTGTACTTTATCGCGGAGGATACGGGAAACTTCCCTTACGATCTCCCCCGCGACTCTGTCCGTTTTATAACTCATTATTTTATCCTTTCCGAAACGTATGCCTCGACCTCGTCGCCTTCGGCGAAATCGGAGTAACCGTCTATCGAAATACCGCACTCGAAACCGGCAGCCACTTCCTTGACATCGTCTTTGAAGCGTTTAAGCCCGCCGAGCTTACCTTCGTATATCGTCTTGCCGCCGCGCTTGACGACGACCTTGGCTCCGCGCACGATCTTGCCGTCGGTGACGTACGAACCGGCTACGGTACCCACGCTGGATATCTTGAAGATATTGCGCACTTCCGCTCTGCCCGTGTATCTGTCTTCGTACTTGGGCTCGGTCATGCCGCTGAGAGCAGCTTCGATCGCGTCTATCGCGTCGTATATGACGCTGTAAGTGTCGTAACGTATGCCCGAATGCTCGGCAATTATACGCGCTTCGGCGTCCGGCTTGACGTTGAAGCCGATGACGAAAGCGTTCGTAACTTCCGCGAGCATCATATCCGACTTGTTTATCGCGCCTACGCCGCTGTGGACGATGTTGACTTTCGCCTCTTCGTTGGCGAGCTTCGCAATGGAGCTTTTGAGAGCTTCCGCGGAGCCCTGTACGTCCGCCTTGATGATGACGTTGAGGTCTTTGAGCACGTTGGTCTCGAAACTCTTTACCGCTCTGTCGGAAGCGTGGGCGATCTTGTCTTTCTCTATCCTGCCGTCGACGATCTCCTTGGCGGTCTTTTCGTCGTCCACCACCCACATATCGTCACCCGCGTTGGGAACGCCGGACAGACCCATGACGGATACCGCGGTGGACGGCAGAGCGCTCTTGACGACCTTGCCGTTTGCGTCCGCCATGCTCCTGATCTTACCGTAAGTCAGTCCGCATACGACGGCGTCGCCGCTATGCAGCGTACCGTTCTGCACGAGTATCGTGGCGATGGGACCTTTGCCCTTGTCGAGACGCGCTTCGATGATCGCGCCCTTCGCCTTGCGGTTCGGGTTGGCGCGGTAGTTATTGAGATCGGCAAGGAAGAGTATCTCTTCGAGAAGCGTATCGATGCCGATGTTCTTCTTCGCCGAGATGGGGACCATCTTCGTGTCGCCGCCCCACTCGTCGGTGATGACGCCGTACTGCGACAGCTCTTCCTTTATCTTCTCGGGATTCGCGCCGGGCTTATCTATCTTGTTTATCGCGACGATCATGGGCACGCCCGCGGCTTTGACGTGGTTTATCGCCTCTATCGTCTGCGGCTGCACGCCGTCGTCCGCCGCGACGACAAGGATAACGATATCCGTGATCTTCGTGCCGCGCGCACGCATTTCCGTGAACGCCTCGTGACCGGGCGTATCGAGGAAAGTTATCTGGCGCTTCTTCTTCTCGTATTCCCACGTGACCGAATATGCACCTATGTGCTGCGTTATGCCGCCCGCTTCGCCGCCCGCGACGTCCGTTTTTCTTATCGCGTCGAGCAGGCTGGTCTTACCGTGATCGACGTGTCCCATGACGGTGATCACGGGAGGACGAGGCAGGAGATCCTTCTCGTCGTCCGCCTCTTCGTGGAGCGCTTCGGCAAGCTCTTCCTGCGACTGAGCGAGCTTCTGATTGAGAGTCACGCCGAACGAATCCGCAACGAGGAACAGCGTTTCGAAATCGACGACGTCGTTTATCGAGGTCACGGGAGCTCCGCCCATCATGAGCATCTTCTTCATTATCTCCTGAGCAGGCACGCCTATGAGCTCGCTGAGCATCCTGACCGTCACCTGATTGGTGGTGATGGTCACGTTATCTATGACTTTGGGAGCCGCGATCTGCGTATCGTTCTTCTTTTTGTTCTTGAGCTTGCGCACTCTTACTCTGTCCTCATCCAGCTCGTCCTGGATAAAGCCCTTGCGTATGAGCGTGCGCTTGGTCATGGCTTTCTTTTCTTCGAAAGGTTTTGCGCCTTCCTTCTTCTTCTCGCCTGCCCGCTTCGTCTTGGGCGCGCCGACCTGCGCGGGAGGAGGCGTGATCGTGCGCACGGATGTAGCGGGACGGTCGGACGGTCTGCCGTCCGGTCTGAAAGGCGGTCTGCCGCCCTGAGGAGCGGGTTTCTTTCTCGGCTCGGGGCGCAGGTTGACATTGGCTATGCCCCTGACGTAATTGGGCACGGCGGGTTTGGGTCTCTGCCCGGGAGCGGCGGGAGCCGCGGGAGCGGGCTTCTTCTGCTCCGCCGCAGGTTCCTGTTTGATCACCCGCGTCGTCTTCTGCTCGGACTGAACGGGAGCGGAAGGCCGAACGGGCGCCGCGGGAGCCTGCTGCGCTCTTGCCTCTGCGGCGGCTTTTTCGACGCCGCGAGCGATCTCGCGGCACGCGCCGAGAAGCGCGCCCATCCTGCTTTGTAATTTCTCTATCTCCGCACGGTAGGCGTAAAAATCGCCCTTCTCTTCCGTCTGCGCGTAGAGCTTTCTGAGTACGTCAGCGGTAGTGATCTGTTTTTGTTCCTGTGCCATATTACCTCCCGATCGTTTCCATGACTGCTTTTGCAAGATTCTCGTCAAGCAGAGCGAGCGCCTTGCAATTGCTCTTGTGTATCATATCCTCCAAGGGCGACTCCGTTACGCCGAGCGGCAGTCCCCTTTTAGACGCGAACGAACTTACTTTGTCCGCGAGATTGTCCGACGCCGTCGGACAGAGCACGAGCGCGTATATGCGCTTTCTGCACCTTTCTATATTGTCTATGCCGAGTACGATCTTTCCCGACCGCACGGCAAACCCGAGATATACGGACGCGTCAGCCATTATTCTCCCATAACGCGTCGAGCGCGTCGTAAACTTCGGAAGAGGCTTTTGCTCCCAGCGCTTTGGAAAGCAGGTCGCATTTTCTCGCCTTTTTACGGCATTCTGGCGACGAACATATATATGCGCCTCTGCCGCTCTTTTTGCCGGTGGGGTCTATCTCCACCGTCTTTTCGGACGTAACGCGGCAGCGGACGAGCTCGCGCTTATCTTTCATCTGCCTGCATGCTATACACATCCTCTGCGGGGTCATATCCTCTCCTTCAGTCCGAGGTCACCTCTTCGCCGACCTCGGCGGTGTCTTCCGGCTCTGCGGAAGGCGCTTCTTCGGGCTGCGCCTCTTCTTCCGCCGCGGCTGCCGCTTCGGCGGCTTCCTCTTCTTCCTTCTGCTTCATGTAAGCGGAGTACGGACGAACGTCTATCTTCCAATTCGTCAGGCGGGCGGCGAGACGGGCGTTCTGACCGTCCTTGCCTATCGCCAGGCTGAGCATATCGTCTTTAACGATGACTTTGGCGTTGCGCTCTTCCTCGTTCGCCTCCACCATGATGACTTTCGCCGGAGACAGCGCGCGGGCGATGAATTCGAGAACATCCTCGCACCAGGGGATGATCTCTATCTTCTCGCCGCCGAGCTCGGCAACGATGCTGCTCACGCGCAGACCGCGGTTACCCACGCACGCGCCCACGGCGTCGATATTGGGATCTTCGCTGTACACCGCCATCTTGGTGCGGTAACCCGGTTCTCTTACGAGACCTTTGATAACGACCTGACCGGACTTGATCTCGGGCACTTCCGCCTCGAACAGCTTGCGGACGAAACCGGGAGCCGTTCTCGAGACCTGTACCATGGGGCCTCTGCTGCCCTGGCGGATCTTTTTAACGTACACTTTTATGCGCTCGCCCACATAGAACTTATCGTTGGGGAGCTGATCGTTCGGAGCGAGTACTGCTTCGAGCTTCTTGATCTCCACATATACATACTTGCCGTCTATCCTGCGCACGACGACGGTGAGCAGATCGTCTTCCTTTTCGGCAAGCTCTTCGTATGCGACGCTGTTTTCCACGTCGCGGAGCTTCTGCATGATGACCTGTTTGGCGTTCTGGGCGACTATCCTGCCGAACTCCTTGCTGTCGATCTCCTCGGTTATCCTGTCGCCCACCTTGTATTTCCTGTCGATGAGCTTGGCGTCTTCGAGGCTGATCTGAGTATCCTTGTCCTCCACTTCCTCGACGACGGTGAGATAAGCGTTTATCTTGAACGCGTTCTTTTCCGGCAGAAGCAGGACCTCTATTGCCTTGGAAGTGCCGAACTGCTTTTTATAAGCGAGGGCGAGCGCGCTTTCGAGCGCCTCTATGAATACTTCCTTGGGGATCTTCTTCTCCTTCTCGAGCAGATCGAGAGCCGTAAAAAACTCCTTGTTGATCATTTTATTATATTTCCTCCGGAATTAGTCGAATCTGACGAGCGGCTTTACCGCCGCTATGCGGGTATTTTCTATCTTGACTTCTTCCCCGCCGCATGAGAGCGATACGTAACCTTCCGTACGTTCTTCGAGCACGCCCTCGTACGTCTTTTTGCCCTTGATCGGAGCGTACAGCTTCACTTCGATCTCTTTGCCGTAATTGCGCTCGAAATCGCGCTGAGTTTTAAGCGGTCTGTCCAGCCCCGGCGAGGACACCTCGAGGACGTAAGGCTTGCCGCCCGTGGGGTCGAGTTCGTCGAGGATGGGCTCCACCTCGTAATGCACGCGTTCGCAGTCGTCCAGGCTCATGCCGCCAGGGACTTTGTCGACGTATATCGTTATATGGACTTCGCCGTACTCGCTGCGCTTTTCCACGTCTACCGTTTCGTAGCCCAGCTCGCGGATACGGGCGTCTACCGCCCCGAATATCTTATCGGTGATCTCGGACATTACCGCTCCCATAAAAGTTAAGAGCGGACTGCAGCCCACTCTTATAGCTTAATTACTATTCAAGTAAATAAATTATACCATGCCGGCGGGCTTTTTGCAAGCATTTAGTGCATGTTTGTCAAAAATTTTGCGTAAGCAAGCGCGGTAGGCAGCGCTCTGCGCGTGTTTTTCGGGCGGGCGCGGCGCAGATCGCGCGCCGCGGCGAACAACGTCATGTCCGCGGTCTCGGGCGCGGGTATATGCAGCTTGTCCAGATAGCCTTTAAGGATGTTCATGTTGAAGTCGAGCGGGAACATCGTCACTGTCCTGCCGTGGAAAAAGGTGAAAAAGTCGGGCAATATCTGTTCGAAATACGGTTTTCCTTTGAGGTCGGACGCTACCAGCCCCGCCGCCGCGCGCTCGGAGTCGGACATATTGCCGTGCGGACAGATGAGCGAATCCATAGTCTCGAGTATCTTGCCGTCCTCTATGCGCACCGCGGCGATCTCGATGAGCTCGCCCGGACGGTATTTGTTGTCGGACACCGTCATGAGCGCGAGGATCACGAGAGGTTCGTCGGTAAGCGGCGCCGCACTGCCGTAAAGCGACGACTGCGAAAGCGAGACGTATTCCTTCGGACGCGCGAAACGGTAATCGACGTCGGGCAGGCGCACGACTTTGTTCACTTCGAATTCCGTGCGTTCGCAGCCCGAGAAACGCTTTACCGAAAGCTGCAGGCTGCCGTCGTTCGCACGCTCGTCATACTCCGTCCTGCCCGCGACGACATAGTATCTCCCCGCTTCGAGATACTTTATGGCGTCCTTATTATCCGCCGTCGGGAACCATACGCAGCGCATTTTCGCCGTACCGTCGTCCAGCACGAAGGAAGCGAACTTGCGCGTCGTCTCCCCTTCCTTCGGCTTCCGCGGCGTATACTCGCGCTCGCGCAGATCGACGAGAGCGCCGTACAGCGTGACGTACTCGGGCTCCACGCAGTCGCATATATACTTGGCTTCGCCCTCTACGAGCTTGCCGCACATCGGCGTTCTGCCCACGGGGTTTATGCTGCGCCCTTCGTTCGGCCGCTCGTAGGAAAAACGCGGTTTGTATATCTTCTCCTCCAGCGTCTTTCTTATCTCGCTCATATCCTCTTCGCGGTGTTTTATCCCGACGGAGACGTTTACGAACATGCGGGTGTCGATATATTCCTTCATCCTGCCGCAGACGTTCTCGTGCTCCGCGTATTTTTCCACCGCGGGAGTGAGCGCGAGCGTGACGGAAGGCGGGTCACCCCAGAGCACGGAGATGTTATCGCCGTCCGCCGCGGAAGCGACGACCGCGCTCT
The DNA here is from genome assembly GCA_019113275.1 of Candidatus Protoclostridium stercorigallinarum. Lineage (GTDB taxonomy): Bacteria > Bacillota > Clostridia > Christensenellales > Pumilibacteraceae > Protoclostridium > Protoclostridium stercorigallinarum. The sequence goes on along the minus strand of DXHS01000030.1, from coordinate 6,073 downwards.
CTTTGAGCAGAAAATCGCGCGCGGCGGAGAGCAGCTCCCTGCTGCCCGCCCGCGAAGGAGAAGCCGAAACGCTCACGCTCGCAAACGGCGGAAACATCGCCGACGCCGCGGCTCTCACCTTTTCACGCGCGGCGTCATACTCGCCCTCGCGGCTTTTATCGTATACCGCGGTGAGCGCGACGCGGTCGTTATCCGCGTCTATCTTCGCCGCGAGGAAACGCACATAGTCCATCGCCGGATTCGCGGCGAGGAATTTTTTATTGAACTCATCCACGCACAAGCTCCTCTACCATGACAAGGAACGTTTCCTCCGCCTCTTTGACGGGCAGAGTGCGGATCACGCTGCCTTTGCGGAACAACACGGCTTTATCCTTGCCGCCCGCGATCCCCACGTCCGCGTCCGACGCTTCGCCCGGGCCGTTGACGACGCAACCCATGACCGCTATTTTAAGCGGTTTGTTCACACCCTCGGTGAGCTGTTTGCATTTGTTCACCAGCCCCTCGAGATCGTAAAAACAGCGCGCGCACGTCGGGCACGAGACCACTTCGACATAGTTTTTATCCAGTCCAACGGCGCGGACTATGCTTTTTCCCACTTCCACCTCATACACGGGATCGCCCGTAAGAGACACTCTTATCGTATCGCCTATGCCCGCAAGCAGCAGCGCGCCTATGCCCGCGGCGGACTTGACTATCGCGTCGCGCCCCGAACCGCTCTCCGTTATGCCGAGGTGCAACGGATAACCGCACAGCCTGTCCAGCTTGGTGTAAGCGTCCACGGTAAGGCGCACGTCGCTCGCTTTGACGGATATCACTATATCCGAAAAACTCTCACGTTCGAGCATGCGCACCGTCCTTATCGCGCTTTCGGCAAGCCCGTCGGCAGTCACGCCGCCGTACCTGACTTTGATGTCCTTTTCGAGAGAACCGCCGTTTATGCCTATCCTTATCGGGCAGCCGTTGGCTTTGCACGCCGCGGCAAGCTCGCGCACACCCGCCGCCGAGGTGTTCCCCGGATTGAAGCGAACCTTGGCGAAACCTATGTCCGCGCATGCCACGGCAAGGCGGTAGTCGAATTGTATATCGGCGACGAGAGGCATATCGAACCTGTCTATGTATGTCCTGCACGCTTCGACGTCCTTCATGTCCCGCACCGCGAGACGGGCGATGTCGCAGCCCGCTTTTTCGAGCGCGGTCAGCTGCGCGCAAGTCGCGGCGATATCCGCCGTATCCGTGTTCGTCATGGACTGGACGGAGATCTCTCCGCCTCCGCCTATCGTCACTTTTCCCGCTTTTACCGCTCTTTTGATCATGATAAAGACCTCGCTATCATTCCCGCTATATCGACGGCGGCGACGAGCGCCAGCAGGATGATGAGCCCCGCGGTGTGTATCGCCCCTTCGACTTTTTTGTTTATCGGCTTACGCCTTATCAGTTCTATCAGCGCAAATATTATCCGCGAGCCGTCCAGCGCGGGGATCGGCAGCAGATTGAATATCGCAAGATTGCTCGCTATGAGCGGCAGGAACAGCAGAAAGTACAGCGCGTTCCTCTCCGCATAACCCGCTATCGTCACCACGGTGCCTACGGGACCCGTAACGTCCGTCAGCGGCACCCCGCCCGTGAGCAGCATACCGAACGAACGCACTATCGCGCCCGAAAGTTCGAACGTATACGGGAACGAGTACCCCGCCGCATGCAACGCGTCTATGCTGCGGCGTTCGTAAGTCAACGTTATGCCGAACTTGCCGTCCTTCTTTTCCGCTCTTATATCGACGAGCCTGCCGCCGCGCTCGACGGTGAGAACGGTATCCCCTTCCGCTTCGCCGAGCAGCTCCGCCGCGGTGTCGAGAAAGGTTATTTCCCTGCCGTCCACCGCAGTGATGACGTCGCCGCGTTCCAGCCCCGAAAGATACGCTCCGCCGTCCGCAGAGATATCCGTCACCACTGGCAGCGAATATCCCGCGGCGATGATGTATATGAATGAGAACACGAACGCCGACAGCATGTTGAACAGCGGTCCCGCCGCGAGCACGACGATACGCTTCCACGGCTTCTGCGCGGAAAACGGCAGGGCGCGGCTGTCCGTGACCGCGTCTTCCTCCGACGGTACCGCTTCCTCGTCCTCTCCCGTGAACGCGCAGTAACCGCCGAGCGGCAACACGCGCAGGGAAATGTCCTCGCCCGACTTCGTTTTATGCGAGAGCAGTCTCGGCCCCATGCCGACGGAAAACTCCTCGATACCGAAACCGAGCAGCTTGCCCGCGGTATAATGTCCCGCTTCGTGTATCGTTATCATCAGCAGCAATATGAGCACCGCCGCCATGACATACAGAGCTATCATTAAAAGGCATCACACTCCGAAATGACGTTTGATCGAACTCTCGAGCTCAAAAAGCTGCGCGACGGATCCGACCTTTTCTATTTCATTTATGCACAGTGCCTCTTCGATTATACCCGTTATGTCCGTAAAACGGATAAGTTTTTTCATGAACAGTTCTACCGCCGCTTCGTCCGCGATACTGAATATCGCGGGAGCGGTGCCCCCTTCTTCCATGCAGCGGCGCGCGATCGCGGGCGCGGGAAAGCGCTCCTCGTCGGGCGCGGCGAACGTGAGCGGACGGGAAAAATCGAAGGCTCTTACGCCCGCGTTTTTCGCCCGTCGGGGGTACGTCAGCGCGTATTGTATCGCCAGCTCCATATTGGGATAAGACATCAGCGCGGCGGTGGAATTATCCGTAAATTCCACCATCGAGTGGATGACGCTCTCGGGATGGATGACGTAGTCGACGTTCTTCGTGCCGAACAGTCTGCTCGCTTCGATGATCTCCAACCCCTTATTCACCATGGTGGCGCTGTCCACGGATATCTTCGCTCCCATGTTCCACGTAGGGTGTTTCACCGCGCGCTCGGGCGTGACGAGGGAAAGATCTTCGCGGCCGTTATAGAACGGCCCGCCGCTCGCCGTGAGCACGATGCGCCGCACGTCCCGCATATCCTCGCCTGCCAAACATTGGAACACAGCCGAGTGCTCGCTGTCTACGGGAACGATCTCCGCGCCGCTCTTCTTCGCGGCGGAAAGTACGATATCCCCCGCACACACTATAGCCTCTTTGTTCGCGAGCGCGATACGCCCGCCCTTGTTTATCATGGCAAGCAGCGGCGCGAGCGCGGCAAGACCGGATATAGCCATCACCGTTATATCCGCTTCCGTATCCTCCGCCATGCGCAGCGCGGCGTCGCCGCCCGCATAAACGCGCACGTTTTCGGCGTCGAACCCGCACGAAGCCGCGGCGCGGAGCGGAGCGAACTCGCCTATCTGCTTACGGAGCAAAGACACGTTGCCGCCCGCGGAGAGCGCGACGACTTTGTACTCATCGGGAAATCGGCGCACAACATTCAATGTCTGTACGCCGATGCTGCCGGTGCTTCCGAATACCGCTACCGTTTTCATCTTTCAGTGCCCTCCGCCGGATACGTAAACGAGTATCGCCATGTATATGAACGCTACGAACGCGGCTATCATGGTACCGTCTATACGGTCCATGATACCTCCGTGCCCCGGGATGAGAGTACCGTAATCCTTGACTTCGCAGTACCGCTTTATATACGACGCCATAAGGTCTCCGACCTCGGTCGCGACGCCAAGGCAAAGCCCCATGGACAGGTAGAGTATCAGGCTTATCCACACGTTATGATGCAGACCCGTGAGCCCGCCGACGCCCGTGAACGACATCCCGAACACTATAGCCCCGCCGAGCAGTCCGCCGAGGAAACCGCCTATCGCGCCAGCGACCGTCTTTTTGGGGCTTATCATGGGCGCGAATTTGGGACCTTTTATCACGGATCCGAGCATGAATGCGAATATATCGCTCGCGGGTGCGGACACGAACACCATTACCAGCGCTATCGCGCGATAGTTGGGCACATAACCGCCGTTAGCTGCGGGATCGTATACCCACCCGTTGAACGCGAGTCCTTCCCCCGCACCCGGAAGATGGTTGAGCGCGATGAGGAAGAACATTATCGTCACGGGGTAGATCATGCAGAACAACGCCGCGATGGCGCTCTCGCCCGTCCTGCGCGAGGACGCCATGTTCGCCACGAACACGATGGTGAACATCGTCACGAGCGCGATAAAGTAAGCCATTATCGCATGGAAACCGTAAGGATCGTCCGAGTAAGTCAGAACGCTCACCGTTTTGAATACCGCGTAACTTACGAGTATCGTCAGCACCTGCATGAAAAATCCCGGTTTGTCGAAACGGAACGCGAGCGCGTTCGTCATTTCGTGCGCGGCAAGTATCATGAGCAGGAGTATGAAGATATCATACACCAATCCCGACACGTAAAATGCCAGGAACAATACGCCCACGACTATCAGGAACATGAACATTCCGTATAAACATCTGTTTCTCATATATTATCGTCCTCGTCCACTCCCCCGAAACGCCTGTCCGTGCGGGCGTAGACGGAGAGGATCCCGTCCAGATCCTTTTCCGTAAGATCGGGCCACAGCGTATCCGAAAAATACAGTTCGGAATACGCCATCTGATAAAGCAAAAAGTTGCTTATGCGCTTTTCGCCGCCCGTGCGTACCACTATGTCCGGATCGGGCAGTCCCGCCGTCTGCAGAAATCCCGGGAAAGTTTCTTCGCTCACGAGCGTTCCGCTCTCCACGCATTTGTTTACCGCAGCCACTATGTCCGCCCTGCCGCCGTAATCGAAACAGACGGTAAGTACGCCGCGCGTCCCGTTCTTTGTCTTTTCGTAAGCGTCGTCGATGAGCTTGCGCGTTTTTTCGTCCAGCCCGCGGGCGGAACCTATCACGCGCAGCACGACGCCGTTCTTTACCATTTTCGGTACTTTGCGGCGGAGATATCCCGCGAAAAGCGAAAGCAGCCCGGAAACTTCGTCCGCCGGGCGCTTCCAATTCTCCGTCGAAAACGCGAACAGGGTAAGATATTTTATCCCCCGCTCAAACACGCAGTCGGCGATACGGTCTATCGTCTTAACTCCTTCGCGATGACCGAATTTACGCGGCAGGAGCCGCTTTTTCGCCCACCTGCCGTTGCCGTCCATGATGAAGGCGATATGCCGCGGCAAAGGTCCTTCAGATCTCAAGTATCTCTTTTTCCTTTGCCTTGTAAAGATCTTCGGCGCCGTCGATGTATTTGTCGAGATATTTCTGCACGTCTTTCTCGAAAGAAGCAAGCTCGTCTTCGGAGAAGTTCATATCCTTTTTGAGCTTCTTGGCTTTATCGAGAGCGTCGCGGCGCTCGTTGCGCAGCACGACTTTGCAGTCCTCGGACATCTTCTTTACCTGTTTGACGAGCTCTTTTCTGCGCTCCTCGGTAAGCTGAGGGAACACGAGGCGGATGACTTTACCGTCGTCCGTAGGATTGATGCCTATATCCGAAGCGGCGATGGCTTTCACCACCTCCTTGGTGGCGCTCTTGTCGAACAGATTGATAACGAGCATGCGCGCTTCGGGCACGGTTATGTTTGCCATCTGTTTAAGGGGCGTGGGCGATCCGTAATAATCGACGACGATGTTGTCGAGTATCTTGGGATTGGCGCGTCCCGCGCGCACGGTCACATATTCGGCAGAAAGATGATCCTCCGCCTTTTCGAGCTTTTCTTCGAGCACGAGAAGTTCTTCTTCGAGTTCGGGTAACATTATATCCCTCCGTTATTTTATAACGTGATTATATCACATATTCACGCGTCAGACAAACGTTTTTACGCCTGTGCGCTTATATATGTTCCTATTTTCTCTCCCATCGCGGCTTTTACGATATTATCCTTGCCCGCAAGGTCGAAAGTTATGATGGGTATGTTGTTTTCCATACAAGTGGTTATCGCCGTAGTATCCATGTGCGCGAGCCTGAGATTGATGACGTCGAGATAAGATATCTTATCGAACTTACGCGCATTCGGGTTTTTTCTCGGATCGCTGTCGTATACCGCGTCCACGTTTTTAGCCATAAGGAGCACGTCGGCGCCTATTTCCGCGGCGCGGAGAGCCGCCCCCGTGTCAGTGGAGAAATACGGGTTGCCCGTGCCGCAGGCG
>DXHS01000029.1 GCA_019113275.1 Candidatus Protoclostridium stercorigallinarum | reverse complement strand
AGATACTCAATTACAGCGCGATAGACGACGATACTGTCAAGTCGTACGACGTGAACGTCTCCCAACTCACGAACGAGGTGCTGAACAACTTCACGCCCATGCTCAAAGAAAAGGGGCTTAAGATGATACGCTCGATAGACGACGGTATCGTCATAAAAGCCACGCACGAGCGCATAACAGAGATACTCGACAACCTCGTAAGCAACGCGATAAAGTATAACAAGGAGAACGGCAAGATAGCCATCACGCTGAAAGGCAGCGTTCTGACCGTTGAGGACACGGGCATAGGCATACCGAGCGAAGAGCTCCCCCACATCTTCAGCCGCTTCTATACCGTGGATAAGTCGCACGGAGAAAGCGTGGGATTCGGGCTCGGACTTCCGATAGTCAAAAAACTGTGCGACCGCAGCGGCTGGAAACTTTCGGTAGACAGCGTGGTCGGCGAAGGCACGACTTTCAAGGTGGACTTCGGCGCCGCGGAGCGAGAGAAAGGATCGTCAAAAAATTGACTAAAAACAAAAGGATAAGCTCCCGTCCGAGACCGGCGGGAGCTTTTACGTTACGCTATATTTCGATCACTTTTGTCGCAACGGCGTCGCGAAACGCCTTGTCGTGCTCTACGAATATCATGGTGGGTCCGTACTCTTTTATCAGGGACTCTATCGCCATACGGGAATAGATGTCGATATAATTGAGCGGCTCGTCCCACACATACAGGTGCGCCTGCTCGCACAGACTTTTTGCGAGCAGAGCTTTTTTCTTCTGCCCGTCGGAAAACTCGGATATATCCTTTTCAAACTGCCGCGAAGTAAATCCCATTTTGTGAAGAACGGCTTTGAGCAGGCTCTCGTCTATATCGTAGGATTCCGCAAGCTCGGAAAGCGTTCCTGTCAGATGCGAGGTATCCTGCTCTACATACGATATTTTGAGTCCCGAGCTTTTATCCATCCTACCCGTATGACCGATATCGCACCCGCACAGCAGTTTCAAAAGGCTGCTTTTCCCGCTCCCGTTCCTTCCGTCGAGCGCTATACGGTCGCCGCGCTTTATATCGAACGTCACGGGCGCGCATACCGCTCTGTCACCGTAGCAAGGCGAAACGGATACGAACGACGCAAGTCTTTCGGCGCGGTACTTAAGCGGCGACAATTTGAGTTTTTCTTCCGTCTCGGCGTTTTTCAGCAGTTCGGATTTACGGTCTATCTCCTTTTCCTTACGCGCTTCCGCTGCTTTGGCGCGTTTCATGAGTTTTGCCGACTTATGCCCGACGAATCCTTTATCCGCCTTCAGCCCCGAATCCTGTTTCCCGTACTTGGACGCTTCCGTCTTATCAGCCCAATCGGAGGTTCGCCTTGCCGTTTCTTTCAATCGGGCGATATCCCGCCGCAAAGCGATGTCCTGCCGTCGTTCGAGTTCCTGCCGATATTCGAAGTTGGTCAGATATGACGAACAATTGCCTTTTTGCAGCTCGATATCGCTGCGATTGACGGACAGTATATGATCGACGCACCCGTCAAGAAAGGCTCTGTCGTGCGATACCAGGATAAAACTTTTTTTCTTTTTAAGATACGCGGAGAGCACTTCTCTCGCATGCATATCCAGATGGTTCGTAGGCTCGTCGATAAGCAGAAAATGTCCTTCGTTCAAAAACAGCGCCGCAAGCAATATCTTCGTCTGCTCTCCGTTAGACAACGTGACGAAAGGGCGATATAAGTTTCCGGGATCTATGTCAAGCCATGTCATTTCGCGAATGAATTGCCATTCTTCCGCAACGGGACATATCTCTCGCAGGATATTCTCCGCCGGACGGTCTTTTCCGCGCACGTCATACGGAAAATAGTCGAACGTAACGGCAGCTTCTATCTTCCCGCCGTATTCGTATTTACCCGTGAGCAATCGCAGCAAAGTAGTCTTTCCCCTGCCGTTCCTCCCGATAAGACCGAGCTTCCAGTCGGTATCTATCCGCAAATTTATGTTTTCGAATACATTATCGTAACTCGAAGGATATGCGAATGTAAGATCTTCGATTTTTATGACCGACATCATTCCCTCCTTAATAAAGCAAAGATAAAATAAGCGAAATTGCCGCCGCACGGCTCGGTCCGCGGCTTAAATACGCTAAACATATTATAACACGGCTTATTAGCGGTGTCAATATCGATATGACAAAACATACGTGAGCTGTATGCAACTTGGTTCGTTACGCGCATTAACCGATATCGCGTCCCGTGCCGTACCATACCGAGATATAGCGCTTATCGCGCTTCGTCCGTCATCGGGTGATACTTCGCCGCTCGCGCGGCTCGTGGCGTTCGGATGCTTCGCATCCTCGGCTAAGCGAACCGTGTATGCACTGTCGTGCATACAGATCCGCTCAGCCCCCTATGCGGTACCATGAAAGCATTTGCAACGTACCATGCTTCGTACAACGTCGGGGAATACTTCGCCGGCTTATGCCGGCTCGTGGCGTTCGGACGCTTCACGTCCTCGGCTAAGCGAACCTGTACGCACTTACGTGCGTACGATTCGCTTTCCCCTGTGCGGTGCGAAAAAATCCACGCAAATGCACAAGGCATTGCGTGGATTTTTTGGTACCGCATAGGGGAATCGAACCCCTGTTTCCGGCGTGAGAGGCCAGCGTCCTAACCGCTAGACTAATGCGGCATATCGTTTCGGGAGAGCGCGGAAGGCGTCTCAACCGTCAACCTTGCGCATTATACCATATTTCGGCGGTTAATGCAAGAATTTTCGCGTGTATTTCGGAATTTTTTATTATTAAATTTTGCGCGCCTGCGCGCGGTTGCTTTACCCTATCGGTTTTATGCCCCAGGGGCGGCAATTCACGCGGCGAAGAAGTATGCCGCTGCCCCGCTCAACGTATCCCGCCATATATAACCGCGAAAAAGCGTACGGGCAGAAAAACGACAGCCGCTCGGGTCGCTCGGTGCACGACAGCGCGATCCCCGTCTTTTTCGCCGCCGAGATCACGGCGGAAAAAGCGGCGTTCCTGTTCCAGCGGAAGAAATTTTCCGCCCGCGCGCCGTCGCCCGAGAGCAGTTCGCCGCAAACGCTTGCAAGCGCTTCGGTGAGCTCGTCCGTCCACTGCGGATGTACGCGGGACGCGATACGATCCTCCGGTTTCAGATCCATGGTGGAGATATAAGGGTCCGGGTCGTAGGCAAGGTCGCGGCGCAAAGCCGTCGAAACGCTTTCCGCGTCGTTTTCGCATTCGACCGCGCAATTATCCGAGTATGCGGATAAAAGCTCGGCAAGGGCAGTTTCTCCCCTTTTGCCGCTCAATATTTCCTTTACGTTTTCGCTCGTATATTCTTTCATGATATAAAATGCACGTTCCGCCCGTGATCGGCACGGGCGGAACGCGATACGACACACGATCGTAAATTACTTTTTCTCGTTCAGGCAGGCAATGCCGGGAAGCACCTTACCCTCGAAGAGCTCGAGAGACGCGCCGCCGCCGGTGGAGATGTGAGTCATCTTATCGGCATAACCGAGCTGCTGTACGGCAGCCGCGGAGTCGCCGCCGCCGATGATCGTCGTAGCCTTACCGTAAACGTCGGCAAGCGCTTTCGCCACGGCCTTGGTACCGGCAGCAAGCGTAGGGTTCTCGAACACGCCCATGGGACCGTTCCATATGACCGTCTTGGCTTTGGAAACGGTATCCGCAAAGAGCTTTCTCGTCTCTTCACCGATGTCCAGACCTTCCATGTCCGCGGGGATCTCGCTGACCTTTACGGTCTTCACTTCGACGGGTGCGTCTATGGGATTGGGGAAATCGGCAGCAACAACGGTATCTACGGGAAGGAGCAGCGTCTTGCCGAGATCCTTCGCCTTCTTCATCATATATTTGCAGTAGCTTATCTTCTCGTCGTCTACAAGGGACTTACCTACTTCGTAGCCTTCGGCTTTGAGGAAAGTGTACGCCATGCCTCCGCCGATTATGAGCGTATCGCACTTCTCGAGCAGGTTGTTGATGACGTTGAGCTTATCCGCGACCTTTGCGCCGCCGAGTATGGCGACGAACGGACGAACGGGATGCTCGAGGCTGTCCGCCATGACGGAGAGCTCTTTCTCTATAAGGAAGCCGCATACGGCGGTCTTGACGAACCCGTACTCGACGATCGCCGCGGTGGACGCGTGCGAGCGGTGCGCGGTACCGAAAGCGTCGTTCACGTATACGCCCTTATCGCCGTCGATGAGATCGGCGAGCTTCTTGCAGAAGCCCTCGTCGCGCTTTTCTTCTTCCCAATGGAAGCGGATGTTTTCGAGGAGCACGCATTCGCCGGGCTTGCATGCTGCGGCTTTAGCCTGCGCGTCGGGACCGACTACGTCGTGAGCGAACGTCACTTTGCCGCCGAGCAGCTCGTTGAGCCTTGCCGCAACGGGCGCGAGAGTGAGCTTCTTGGGCTCGTCTTTGAGCGCTTTGTCGATTATAGCCTGCTTCGCGGCTGCCTGCTCCTCCGCGGGAAGAGCCTCGACCTTCGCCTTATCCTTTTTGTTGAGCTTCACTTCCGCCGAGAAGATGGAATGGGGCTTGCCCATGTGCGAGCAAAGGATAACTCTGGCGCCCTGCTCCATCAGGTACTTGATGGTGGGGAGCGCGCCCATGATACGCGTTTCGTCCGTGATCTTGCCGTCCTTCATCGGGACGTTGAAATCGCAGCGGACGAGGACTTTCTTGCCCTTGACGTCTACGTCTTTTACAGTCAGTTTGTTCATATTGTCTCCTTAAAATATCGGATAGTTTTTAGGATCGTTTCGCCTCTTCCGCGAAAGCGCGAAGGCGGTCGTACGAAGTTTTTAGTTCTTCGAGATAATGGAAATCTCTCGCATACGCTTCGACGATCACCGCAGGCTCCAGCCCGCGCTTGTACAGTTCGCGGAACAGTCTTTCGAAATCATACCTGCCGTTGCCCGGGAGCGCGGTCGTATCGTCTTTGGTCACGTCGGTAACGTGCACGGTCACCAATCTGTCCTCTACCGCGTCTATGTATTTGATAGGATCGTAACCCGAGAAGATCGAGTGTTTGATGTCTATCGTCGCGCACAGCGCAGGGCAAGCCCGCATAAGATCGCGCATGAGTTCGGGCGAAGCGAACTTGCAGTAATGCACGTTCTCCACCGCGATAATGATACCGTACGTCTTTGCCACGTCAGCAAGATACGCAAATCTTTCGGCGTACACGCTTATGTCCGTCGCCTGCGACGAACGTTTGAGATCAAGCGGTCCGTGGAAAGTATAATACTTCGCGCCGAGTACGTTGCCGGCATAGCATACTTTGCGGAACAGCTGCTCCGCGTCGTCACGCACGCGGTTGGAGGGGCTGAAAAGCTCGCCCTCGAACTGCGATGACAACGAATGCACGGAATGCACTTTAAGGCTGCCGTCCAGCCGGCTGCCGAGAGCGTCGGCGAATCCCTTCTCGTACTCCGAATACGTGGAGAGGAACACTTCGGTGGTATCCACCCCCATTTCTTTGAGCGCGGCGAAGCAGGATTCGGTGGGCAGCTTGGTGAAGAACGAAGCGGTTGAAATACCCGTTTTCATATCGCTGCGTCAGATGTAATACTCGCTCTTTTTTGCGGCGGCGCGTACTTCCGCGAGTTTTTCCTCGTAACCCTTTCTTCCGAGCATGGCGAAAGTGGCTTTCTTGCCCTCTTCCACGCCGGGCTGATTGAACGTATCGACGCCGAGATACGCGCCGGCAAATGCCGTTTCGTACTCGTAGTATGCAAGCAGCTCGCCCACGGTATACTCGTCCACTTCGGGAAGAGTGATCGTGAAGTTCATCCTGCCCGCCTTGCGGAGAGCGTATTCGGTAGCGACGCGCTCATGATTGAGCAGCTCGCCCATCGTGTGCCCTTTGAGGAATTCGCAGGCGTCTATATCCTTGTCGTCGGGTATGACCACGTCGCGGCGGAATTTTTCTACCGCTATGATGGTTATCACCTTATCGAAAGGACCTTCGGTGTACAGCTGCACCTGCGAGTGCTGGTCGGTAACGCCGAGGGACTTGGCGGGAGTCTGTCCCGCGTGGACGACTTTGCCGCTCTTGTCCACCGCTTTGCCGAGGGACTCCGCCCAGATCTGGCAATAGAAGTCGGACATATATTTGAGACTGTCCGCATACGGCATCATGACGCTGATGTTCGCGCCCTTTTCCATCGCTTTGCACTGAAGATACGCGGTAAGGAGCGCGGGATTCTTTTTAACGTCGCCGTTGCGGCACGCCTCGCTCATCTCCTTGGCGCCGGCAAGCAGCTTCTTTATGTCGATACCCATTGCCGCGAACGGTACGAGACCGACGTTGGAAAGTACGGAAAATCTTCCGCCCACGCCCGCGGGTATACCGTAGGTCACGAAACCCTCTTTCTGCGCGAGGTTATAGAGCGTGCCTTTGCCTATCGTCGTCGTGGCTATGAAATGCTTTTTAGCCTCTTCCTTGCCGACGGCTTTCTTCATCAGGTCGTAGAGCACGAGGAACTGCGCGAGGGTCTCGCTCGTCTCGCCGCTCTTGGTGATGACGTTGAAATACGTCGTTTTGAGATCGATAAGCTCGAGAAGCTCGTTCATCCTCTCGGGATCGATGTTGTCCTCGATATAGAGCTTGGGCAGTCCCGCCGCTTTGAGCGCGGCTGCGGGCAGCTCGTTGAGGCGCATGTTGAGCAGAGCCTGTACGACGGATATCGGACCGAGCGCACTACCGCCGATACCGAGCACGACGAAAGCGGACGCTTTGGAGCGGATGTCGTCCATGCGGGCGATCATGCCGTCAAGGTCGGACGGATCGATGTAAGGAAGCTCCGTCCATTCCTGCCAGCCCTTGCCGAGGTTCGCCATAACGTCGTCGTAAGCCGCCGTTATCGCCTTGGCATCCGCGGCAAAGCCTTTGGGGTCGATACCGCGTTCACCGATGACGTCTGCCATCATGTTGTTGTAATCGAATTTGAGTTTCATGATCTTTCTCCGTTACTTTATTATTCAAGAGAACGGCGATGCCGCCGATTACAGCAATAAAACATCCGGAGCCGGATGTTTTACCGCCGACCGTACGGTCATACGTTAGCTTCGATGATGCCGTAATTACCGTCGTTCCTCTTGTATATCACGTTTACTTTTTCGGTGGACTTATTGAGGAAAACATAGAACGAATGCCCTATCATCTCCAGCTCTGCCATGGCGTCTATCTCGTCCATGGGCTGAAGTTCGAAAGACTTGGTGCGCACGATGGCGTTCGTTTTCTTTTCCTCTTCCTTGATCGTATCCGCGAGTTCGCGCTGTCTTACCTTTTTGCTCTTGCTTGCAAGTATGGTGTGATACTTGACGATCTGTCTTTCCAGCTTGGGAAGCGCGAGGTCGATGAGATCGTACATCGTCTCTCCCCCTCTCTTACCGCTGACTTCGGAGCGAAGAACGGTACCGCCGAGGAAGATGGTAAGTTCCATTTTTTCGCGGTCGTTGGATTCGCGCATAGCCACCTTTACAGTCACGTCGTCTTCGAAATATTTATCGAGACGGGACAGCTTTTTTTCGATGACTTCTTTGAGCGTGTCTTTGGGTTTGTAGTTCTTTGTCTGAAAGTCGACTAACATAAGCAGATCCCCCTTGTAGTGGTTTATTTGATTATACCACACAAGGGGGATTTTGTCAATGCGTTTTCACGATTTTAACGCAACGAACGTATGTTTGTCTTACGCGTTACCTGCGGAAGGTTTGACCACCACCTTGCCGTCGACGTAGTCTATGATCGCGGTGGAGTTATCCTTGATCTTGCCCGAAAGCAGCGCGTCCGCTATGCTGTCCTCTATCGTCTGCTCGATTATGCGGCGGAGAGGACGGGCGCCGTACTCGGGATCGTAACCGTTCTTTATGACGTAACCGACTATCGCGGACGTGTATTTCAGTTTTATGTTCCTGTCGTCCAGCTTCTTCGTCACCTTCTTCATCATGAGATCGGCTATCGCCTTGATATTCTCCTCGGTAAGATGCTTGAAGTAGCATATAACGTCGATACGGTTGAGGAATTCGGGACGGAAGTGACGTTTGAGCGCTTCGGAAAGTATGCGCTCTTCGTCTTGCTGCTCGGCGGCTTCCTTATCGTCGTTGAAGCCTATCGCGCGGCGGGTCTTGAGCTCGCTTACGCCGACGTTTGAGGTCATGATGATTATGGTGTTCTTGAAATCCACCGTGCGCCCCTGCGAATCGGTAAGACGGCCTTCGTCAAGGACTTGCAGGAGTATGTTGTATACGTCGGGGTGAGCTTTTTCGATCTCGTCGAAAAGCACCACGGAGTACGGCTTTCTTCTCACCTGCTCGGTGAGCTGACCGCCCTCGTCGAACCCCACATATCCCGGAGGCGAACCGATGAGCTTGCTCACGCTGTGCGCTTCCATGTATTCGGACATATCGATGCGGATGATGTTATTCTCGTCGTCGAACATGGCTGCCGCGAGAGCCTTGGTAAGCTCCGTCTTGCCCACGCCGGTAGGTCCGAGGAAGAGGAAAGAGCCGATGGGACGCTTGGGGTCTTTGAGTCCCGCACGCGCGCGACGTATCGCCTTTGCCACGCTCACTACAGCCTGATCCTGACCGATGACCCGCTCGTGAAGTATCTTTTCGAGATTGTTCAGCCGCTCCGTTTCCGTCTCGTTGAGTCGAGTGACGGGGATCTTGGTCCATTTCGCAACGACTTCGGCTATCTCTTCGGCGCCTACCGTGCCGCCGCCGTGAGCCTGCCACTCGGCTTTTTTCTTTTTGATATCCTCGGCGAGATTATCGCGCAGCTTCTTGACCTTATCCGCGTTGATGTAATCCTCTTTGCCGTGAACGAGATCGTCGATCTGCTTCTGGTAATCGTCCAGTTTTTCTTCCATATCCTTTATCTCGGGAGGAAGTTTGTTGCCGTTAACCTTGGCTCGGCTCGCCGCTTCGTCTATAAGGTCTATCGCCTTATCGGGAAGGAAACGGTCGGAGATGTACCTGTCGGACAGCTGTGCCGCCGCGGTTATCGCCTCATCCGTTATCTTGACCTTATGGAAGGCTTCGTAATTGGGTCGGATGCCTTTGAGTATCTCTATGGTCTGCTCGACGGTGGGAGGGTCCACCATGATGGGCTGGAAACGACGCTCGAGCGCTTTATCCGTTTCGATGAACTTGCGGTACTCGTCCGTCGTGGTCGCGCCTATGGTCTGAAGCTCTCCGCGAGCCAGATAAGGTTTGAGCATATCCGCGGGAGTGACCTCACCCTCCTTGCCGCCTGCCTGCGCGAGCGTATGGAGCTCGTCGATGAACACTATGATGTCGCCGCGCTTGATTATCGCGTCGATAGCCGTTTTAAGACGCTGCTCGAGCTCGCCGCGGTATTTGGTGCCTGCCATAAGGCTGCCGATATCCAGCGAGAATATTATCTTGTTTTTGAGCAGTTCGGGCACGTTGCCGCCCGCGATCTCGAGAGCAAGCCCTTCGACCACCGCGCTCTTGCCCACGCCGGGCTCGCCGATGAGCACGGGGTTGTTTTTCGTTTTGCGGCAAAGTATCTCGATTATACGCTCGATCTCGTTCTTCCTGCCGATGACCGGGTCTATCTTACCCTCTTTCGCCCTCTGCGTAAAGTCTACGCCGAGGTCGCTTATCTCTTTGGGCAGAGAGCTCCCCGAACCGTTCTGTTTTGCGCCGCCGTAGCTTTGCGAAGGCATGTTGTTCAGATTCTCCATGATGTTGGAGATATTCATGTTCGGCTCCAGACGGCGGAGCATGCGCGCCACGTCTATATTGCGGCTGAGGAAAGTATTGAGCGGCGAATCCTCGTAAAACACCGACGCCAGCAGCAGATGCTCGGTATATATGCAATCCTGCTTGGAGATTATCGCGATCTTGCGGGCGTCATCGAACAGTACTTTGAGCTCTTCGCTCTCTTCGGGTTCTTCGAGCGAATCCGTCTTTTCCAGCTTGCCTATCTCCGCGACTATGCTCACGGGGCTCAGCCCTTCGCGGCGAAGTATCTCCGCGCTCACGCATTCGGTATTGTACATCGCGTAGAGAAGATGGATGGGCTCGACGTATTTATTGCGGTTCTGCACCGCTATCTGATGTGCGAACGCACGGCACTTTTTGACGTTGTCCGACATCGGGAAATTGTTGTAGTAATCCATGATTGCACCTCCTTAGGTATGATTCAGGCGGTCGCGGTAAGGCGTTTCAGCTCTGCCGCGGCATTGGCTGCGCGATATATGTCGCGCTCGCCGTCGTTCATTATCTTGCCCGCGTGAGTCATGAGATTCGCGGGGCGGTATTTATCGAGCATTGCCTCGAATGCGGCATTGTCACCGCAATCTATATAGCCGTAGTATATGCCGAGCTTGACGAGAGCGTATTTCTCCTCGAACTCGTCGAACGGCATGCTGTAAGCGTTGGTAAGCACGCCGTAAGCGCGCATGATGCCGTCGCGCAGTTTGACTTCGCCAGCTTCGACGAGCGCCTTGCGGGCTACTATCTCGCTCTGCTCTATCTGCTCGACCACGCTCGCGACGCCGGATATTATCTCATCCTCACTGACGCCCAGCGTTTTGGAATTGGATATCTGGTAGATATACCCGCCGCTGCGGCTTCCTTCGCCGTACTCTCCGCGCACCGCCATATCGAAACGCGCGGCGGCGCTCACGCACTTGGCGAGCGAATCCGTCATGCCCAGCCCCGGCAGGAACATCATGACCGAAGCACGAAGCCCCGTACCGACGTTCGTAGGGCAGGCGGTAAGATAACCCAATCTGCCGTCGAAAGCTATCTTGTTGCAGGCGGCTATCTCGTCGTCTATCGCGCTTATCCTTGCGTATGCCTGCGAAAGACGGTTGCCTTTCATGATGCACTGCTCGCGGAGATGATCCTCCTCGTTCACCATGATACACACGTCGTTCGACTTGTTCGTTATCACGGCGGCGTTTTTGTTGCCGCGAAGCAGATCGTCGCTGATAAGGTGCAGCTCTTTGAGGGTCTCCGCCTGCAACTCGGACATATCGGCGATCTTGATCGTGCCGAACTTCTCGCTGCCCGAGGCGAGAGCGCTCTCCGTCATTTCCAGCACTTTGGCGCTCTCGGCGTCGTCCATACGCGACGGGAACCTGAAACCGTCGTAGTTGCGGGCGAGGCGCACTCTGCTCGAAATAACTATTCCGTTCGTCCTTTCACTCATTTTGCGCCTCCTTTGAGCTTTTTCATCTCTTCGTTTATCTTGGCCGCGAGTTGGAAATCCTCCACTGCGACCGCTTCTTCGCGCTTGCGCAGAAGTTCGTTATACTTCGCTTCTTCGGGCGAAAGCGTCTTTTCGGGAGACCTGCCCGTATGTTTGGTATCCTTCTGTATCTTTGCCACCGAACTTAATATCAGCGGCTCGAACGTCTTGTAGCAATCGGGGCAGCCGAGGAAGCCCGTCTTCATGTAGCTCTCCGCCGTGCAGCCGCAAGTCGGGCACACTTTGTTCTCGGGCTTCGGAGCGTTCACGTGCATGCCGAACGGTGCGCCGAGCGCCGCGAAAATGCTGTCGAAGATGTCCGGCATATTCGCCTTCTGCATGCCGTATTTCTTTTTACATTCCTCGCAAAGATACCGCTCCGTCATCACGCCGTTGATTATATTCGTCTCGTAATACACCGCGGGACGTATCCCGCATTCGTCACACATTCTTATCGCCATTGTTCTTTTCCTCCTCTTCCTTTTTGAGAAGCCGCGCCGCAAGCGCTCTCATCATGCCTGCGCGCACTATGTTCTTGCTTACCGACGGAGCCACTATCGCCTTATCCGTCATCACCGCGGAAAGCATATCAGCGGTATCCTTGTTTATCACTCCCGAATCGGTGAGCCGACAAAGTAGCTGCACCACGGTATGGTGCGTCATGCCACCGCTTACCGGCAGTTCCGCCAGCTCTTCGAGCAGCTTGTTCCTGTCGTCGCCCAAACGAGTGAGGTTTATGTATCCCCCGCCGCCGCGCCGCGACTCGATAACGTACCCCCTTGCGGGAGTGAACCTCGTCATGAGTACGTAATTTATCTGACTGGGCGCGCAGGAAAAATAATCCGCCAGCTCGTTACGGCTTATACTTACGTTATCGCCGTCCGCGAAAAGATCGAGCAGGAACTGCTCTATGATATTGCTTATGTTTGCCATTATGCGTCACCCTCCTTTGTTTATCGTTTCAAAGTTTGACTTTCTTTGACCTTTCGACGTGATTATAACATCCTTTATGCGGCTTGTCAAGGGTTTTGAATAAATTTTTTGAAATTTTTTTCATGCAAAAACGGGCGCACGTATGCGCCCGCCGTAATCGTTGTCGTCGGTAACATAAGAAAGCCTCTCACGCTCCCCCGCTTCGATCGAATGATAATTCCATGATAAGATCGGTCTGCCTGTCGGTTCCGAGGACAAAGTCGTGAGAGCCGACAACGGTAAATCCGAAACTTTCGTAAAAAGCCATCGCTTTATGATTATGTTCCCATACGCCCAGCCATACGCCGTGCGCGTTTATTTTTTCGGCTTCGGATATCGCGACGCGCATAAGCGCGCTTCCTATATGGCGACGTTTGTATTCGGCAAGCACATACAGCCGCTGCACTTCCAGCCACCCGCTGCGATCTGATTCCGTCTGCGCGTCACCTGTATTGATCTTCATATACGCCGCCGGCTTCCTGCCCGCCTCCGCGACATAAAACGCGCTACCGGTCACGGATAATTCGGCGCAAAGGCGCTCTTCGGCAAAAGCCTCGGATATATATGCTGCCATATCGCTTTCCGTATTGCAATGCGCGAACGTTTCGCGGAACGTGCGTTCACCGATGTCGGACAGCAAAAGCAGATCCTCCGCCGTACATTTGCGGACAGTTATATCGTTTTTGACTTTGATATCCATATACGGTATTATATCACATTATCGGGCATGCCTGCAAGCGGAAAAAGCCGTTTGATATATCTGCAACGCATTTCCGATTCGCTTACTCCCGTGCAGGCTGCCGGTCAACTTATTCGCAGCGTGCTTCGGTAAATCTCCGTCACACTGTAGTCGCACAAGGCTCGTAAGGCGAACCGCTTTATCTGCCTACGGCATATAAAGGGTCCTTACCTGTCCTCTCCGCCAATGCAAAAGACGTTGCAAATTTGCAACGTCTTTTGCATTGGCGGAGAGGAC
>DXHS01000028.1 GCA_019113275.1 Candidatus Protoclostridium stercorigallinarum | reverse complement strand
CCAACCCCAATAGAACACATTTATCGGGCAATATCACGGGTGATGCACGCGAAACGTCGCTCATCGTACCACAGAGGGTACGATATCGTTCCGCTTCGCGCGCCTGACCTCGCGATCTTGCGCCGATAAATGCTCGCTGCAAGGAGATGCTACTCACGAGCCGTTTCCCGGCAGTGCCCTACCGCGCAGCTGTAGTTTACTTCTGCAGCAAGCGTGACACACAATGGAAACAGCCGAAAAGCGTGCTCATTTGCAGTGTTCTATTGGGGTTGGTACCGGGTACGCGCGGGATAAATTCACGAGCGTAAGCGAGTCCCCGAGCCTCAATCAAAACTAAATAATTTACGAGCGCAAGCGAGTACGAAAAGCTGCCCCCTGCGGCAGGGGGAAGTGCCCCGCACGGGGCGATAGGGGTTGAGGCAGGTGAATGTACGAGCGTATGAAAGACCGTGCGGATAGCATGATGATGTCGATAGTGGTTGAAGTAGGAGAATGCACGGACTTGACGGTTATATCATGCTTTTCCGCCGTACAGACTTCAACCCCTTCCGGCTCGCAGCCGCTGCCACTTCGTGCTCGCCACCTTCCCCTGCCTCAGGGGACGGCTTTCATAAGGTGTCCGCGCCGAGAGCGCGGGATAAAATTTCACGAGCGTAAGCAAACCCAAAAAGCCCGCTCCGCATTACATCGGAGAGGGCTTTTAAGATGTCCGCGCTACGCGCGGAAAAAATTCACGAGCGCAAGTGAGTCCCAGAGCCTCCTCTAATTGGTTAGGGGAGGTGCCGAAGCGCAGAGCGCGTATGCGCGTGGGACTTCAAATATTTCAAACGAATTTCAAAAAGAAATCCGTTTGAAAATTTTTCGGAATAAGGTCAGTCAGGCGCCGCGCAAGGAAAGCGGCAATTCGTAATCTTCGGGAAGGGTGCGGGGCGAATAGCCCGTGATGTCGCGAAAGGCGCGGTTGAAGTTGCGTATGGTGTTGAAGCCGCAGCGGACGGATACGTCCGTTATGCTCGTCTTTTCCCCGCTGCGCAGCATGGCGACCGCCGAACGTACACGGACGTAATTGAGGTACTGTGAGAACGTCGTGCCCGTATATTTAT
The DNA here is from genome assembly GCA_019113275.1 of Candidatus Protoclostridium stercorigallinarum. Taxonomy (GTDB): domain Bacteria; phylum Bacillota; class Clostridia; order Christensenellales; family Pumilibacteraceae; genus Protoclostridium; species Protoclostridium stercorigallinarum. The sequence goes on along the minus strand of DXHS01000028.1, from coordinate 2,784 downwards.
GGAATGCCACGGAAAAATAGGCGCGGCTGAGGCACATGAAACGCGCCGCGTCGTCGAACGTGTATTCGGCGTAGTTGCGGTCGATCTCCGCCAGCAGATCGCCGAAAAGCCCGTCCGTGTCGCCCGCGGTCGCACGGCACGCGTATACGAGCGGACAGTTGCGGCACATGTCGAGCAGAAAGCGCTTGATCTCGCTCTCCGCCGCCACGCAATAGCCGAACTTCTTCTCTTCCAGCTCGCCGCGCACCATATGTATCAGTTTGCTCACTTCGCCGCCGCTCCGCTCCAATACCGGGCAGCGCAGATCGTATCCGCTCATGACGGACGAAGCCACCTCGGACGGGAAACGCAACGCGTTCACCCTGCCCGAACATACCGCTGTCAGCGACATGCCGCTGCCGCCGCGCATGAAATACCCCTGACCTTTGCGTAACGTGTGCGGCTTACCGTCCGCGCCGCGCAAGGTCATGATGCCCTCTTCCACATACGCAAGTTCGCACTCGCCCGCTTCGGGCGCCGTGCGCATGGGATCGCGCAGGGTCACCACCCGGATCCCGCTCTCTCCTGTACAGATCGTCTTTTCCATCGCCATTTCTCCCTTCGGCTCTGCCGTTGCGGCGCGCCTTAAACCACAAAAGCGCGCCCGTCTTCCCCTCTCCTTACGACAGCATTATAACACATAAAATACCGCAAGTCCATACCTTTTCAAAATTGAGCAAAAAATTGACAAATGATCATAAATATGATAAAATATGCTCAATAATGAGCAAAAGGTGAGCGGATATATGTTTTCCAACGAGCGGTACAACCTGATCTTCGACTATCTGAAGAACAATCGCAAGGCGACGGTGGACGAGCTGGCGAACTTTCTGTATGTGAGCAGCGCGACGATAAGGCGCGATCTGAAGGAGATGCAGAAGCGCGGGCTCATCGTGCGCAGCCACGGCGGAGCGCTGCTCCAGGAGACGGCGAACGAGGTATCCATATTCGTGCGAAGGGAGAAGAACGCGCGCGAAAAAGAGCAGGCGGCACTGGTTGCGATGCCGTATGTGACGGGGTTCCAGAGCGTGTTCATAGACAACTCTTCCACCTGCCTGATACTCGCGGAAAAGCTCAATCTCGAAAACCGCACGGTGATAACCAACGGCTTGCAGATAGCTATGCGGCTGACGCAGAAACAGAACATCAACCTCATAATGCCGGGCGGCACCGTACATTACAACACCAATTCGGTGACGGGCGGCATGACGTGCAGCGCGCTCGCCGACCTCAGGGCGGACCTTGCGCTGCTGTCCTCGGCGGCGGTCGACCTCGACGGGACTTACGAGCACTCGGCGGAGACCGCGCAGATCAAACGGCTCATGCTCAAAAACGCAAAGCGCAGCATGCTCGTCGTCGACGGCACCAAGTTCGGCAGCGGCAGCACCTACCACACCGCTTCCCTCGCCGATTACGACGTCATAGCCACCGACGCGCCCGACGACATCATCGCCCCCTACCGCGCCGAAGGGATAGACATACTCAACAGGTAAACGCAAAAGACCCGCGCGAGAACTCGCGCGGGTCTTTTCGGGCTACCGCATTTTATGCTGCCGAACGTGTGTTTATTGTTTTTTCGGGACCTTTACGAAAGTGAAGTTATCCACGCGCGAAGGTTTGTGCAGGAAGGCAATGAGCGTGGGGACGAAACAGAGCATTATGCCGATGAAGTTGACAAGCATATCCGTCATCGTGTCGATGAGCGCGGTGCCACGGGGATCGGAAGTTATGTAGTAACCGTCTTCCGTCATGCCGAGGATACCGCCCTGCCAACGCTGGTTATCCATGCCGAAGAGCGAATCGCCCGCGTACTCGAACAGCTCCCAAAGATAACCCACCGAAAGCGCGATCGCCAGCCCCGTGACGACGACGATGGCAACGCGCCGCCGTCCTTCCGCCTTGCCCGCGAGCAGTCCGCCGATACACAGTCCCGAGAAATAGAACACGAATCCGCTGAACGTATGCAACAGCTTATCCCACCCCGGCACTACGGAATAAAACGCGTAAGTGCTGCCGAGGGGCAGACAGCCGCAGATGAACAGGTGCGCTGCGATATCCAGGTACGCCGGCATGCGTATCCGCCCCGCCTTCTCGATAAGCTCGATAACGCCCAGGCACGCCGAAGCTATGAGCGGCGAGAACAAACGCATCGTGACCTCGCCGCCCTTCCCTACGCGCACGAGCTCGTAAATGAATGCGGACAGGATCACCGAATACACGAACGACCTTACCGCAATGACCGCGGGGTGCCGCTTGTATACGCCGCTTTCTTCCGCCCGCAGGACTTCCTCTTCGCCTATCGTCCTTTCCGCCGCACTCTTCTTCATACGTTTCTCCTTGCCCGAAATACGGGTACCACCTATTGTCTATATACTAAATATAATGTGCAAAGGTTAACTCAATATTTAAAAAACTTAAATCTTTGACGCGAAAAGCGCGGCTTTTCGGGCGGTTAGCACCGCGGCTGACCGAGCTGTTGCGGTACGAAGCAAGCGTTTTCCGTCGGAAGTCGGTCGGTTGCCGTCCGCGAGGACCACGTTTCGGAGTCGCCGCGGGGTCACCCTGCGGCGACCGCTAACGCTACGCCCGCTCCTTTTTCCTTGCGCACCGCTACCGCTCGGCTCCCGCCGTGCGCTTCGGTATAGACGAAAACGCTGCCGTCTTTTTAGTATATAACTGCGTTCTCGGGTGGGCATAGGGTCACCTTATGCCCACCGCTTCCGCTTCGCTCGCTCCGAGAAACGC
>DXHS01000004.1 GCA_019113275.1 Candidatus Protoclostridium stercorigallinarum | reverse complement strand
GGGGTTGAGGCAGGATGATTGTACGAGACTGACCGTTATATCCTGCACTTTCATAAAACAGACTTCAACCCCTTCCGGCTCGCAGCCGCTTACGCTTCGTGCTCGCCACCTTCCCCTGCCTCAGGGGACGGCTTTCATAAGGCGTCCGCGCCGAGAGCGCGGGATAATAAATTCGGGTGGGCGGGCACCTTATCCCTGCCACGAAACAGCGGAAGGCGCAAAGTGGGGTTCAGACACGGAAATAACGAGGGAGCATACTACCGTCGCCGAGCAAACGATAGTGCGAGGCGGAGCAAAAGACCGATGTTATTTGCGCGTATCAACCCCGCTATGCGCCTTCCCGACGATATATACCGTAAAATAAATAAAGCAGGCTGTGCCTGCTTTATTTATTTTACGGTAACACCTTGCTTAAAAAGTCTTTGAGCCTCGGGTTCTTCGGGGCGCCGAACACCTGTTCGGGGGGACCGTCTTCGGCTATGCGGCCGTCGTCCATGAAGAGGACGCGGGTGGCGACCTCGCGGGCGAAGCCCATCTCGTGAGTAACTATGACCATCGTCATGCCGTCGTCGGCGAGCTCCTTCATGAGCTGGAGCACCTCGCCCACCATTTCGGGATCGAGAGCGCTGGTAGGCTCGTCGAAGAGCATATACTCGGGGTTCATGCAGAGCGCGCGCACGATGGCGATACGCTGTTTCTGCCCGCCCGAGAGCGTGGACGGATAGACGTAAGCCTTATCCTCCAGCCCTATGCGGCGCAGCATCTTCATCGCGTGCGCTCTCGCCTCTTCCTTGCTTTCGAGTTTGAGCAGCGTGGGCGCGAGCATGAGATTTTCGAGCACCGTTTTGTTGTTGAACAGATTGAAGTGCTGGAACACCATGCCTATGCCGCGGCGCACTTTATCCACGTTCTCGCCGTAACGTTTCCTCAGCTCCTTCATCGCGGCGCGGTACTCCCCGCCCTCGAAGCGGCGCAGATAATCGTTCTTCTTGATCTCGGCGATGAGCGTGTCCGTAAGCTCGGCTTCCGTCATATAGCCGACAGCGGAAGCGCGGCGCACGTCGAGCATCGTTTTGAACGTCTTGCTTTTGACGATTATATCGCGGTGGAGATAGGGGTCGACGGGCGTTATCAGCTTATCGTTTATCCATACCTCGCCGTAAGTCGGCTCTTCGAGCAGGTTCATGCAGCGCAGCAGCGTGCTCTTTCCGCTTCCCGACGGACCGATGATCGCGACCTTTTCGCCCTTTTCGATCTTTACGGACACGGCTTTGAGCACCTTTACTCTGCCGAAATTTTTATAGAGATTCCTAACGTCGATCACTTGCCCGCATCCTCCTTTCCACGATACGGATCAGCACCGTAAATATGATTATTATCACGAGATAAACGAGAGCAAGCATAACGTACGGGATTATGAACTCGTAATTCGCGCTTGCGATGTTGCGGAACGCGAGCGTAAGATCCATGGTCGCGACATAGCCCGCAACGGATGTATCTTTTGTCAATGCGATGAGCTCGTTGCCGAGAGTGGGAACTACATTTTTGAGCGCCTGCGGGAACACTATACGCAGCATGGTCGAAGCATACGAAAGCCCAAGAGCTCTGCCCGCTTCCATCTGCCCTTTGTCCACAGAAAGTATGCCGCCGCGCATTATCTCCGCCACATACGCGCCGCTGTTGAGCCCGAACACTATGATAGTTTCAAGCAATCCGTCCAGTTTAAGTCCCATAAATATGATATAATGGAATATGAGCAACTGGACTATGATAGGCGTGCCGCGAAATACACCGGTATATACCTGCGCTATAACGGACAAGACTTTCGTTACTTTATTGCGTTTGCCTCCGACCTGCACGGCGGCGACCAGCGTACCGATCACTATGCCTATCGCAAGACCGGCAACGGCTATAATGAGCGTGTTCCTGAGCCCCAGGAGCACGTTCATATAGCCGCGCAACGTTATAAATTGTTTATAAAATGCTTCCCACATCGGTTTGATACCCGCTCAACGCCGTTATCAAATGTACTCGTTTGTTTCTTCCACAGCCATACGCAGCGGATCGCTGTCGCCGATAACGAACTTGATCTTGCCGTTGGAAAGGTTCTTCACTGCAAGCGCGACCGTCTCGAAAGGCTGCGCATTGACGTCTTTGAAACCGTCATAGCCGAAGTCTTCGCTGCCGACGATGTACCAATAACCCGTCTGTCCCGTCGCCGCGCCGGCATCCACCTTGCCGAGAGAGTTAACTTTCTCGATGAACTCCTCTTCGGTCTTGCAATCGTCGAACGTAGTGTCGGACTCAAGCACCGCAACGCGCTGCGCGGTATAGTAATACGCGTCGGAGAACGTAACGTTCTGCTCACGACCTTCGCTTATCGTAAGACCCGCCATACCGATATCCGATTCGCCCGTGCTCACGGAAGTAATGACGCTGTCGAATACCATGTGCTTGATAACGAGCTCTTTGCCGAGCTTATTGGCAAGCATCTTTGCTATGTGCATATCTATGCCCGCGAAGTCATTGCCGCTGAAATATTCAAAGGGAGCGAATTCCGCATTCGTCGCCACGACAAGGCAGTCCTCTCTCGTTTTGCCCGAAGGGATATCGGTGCTGACGCCCTTGACGGTGGTGCCTTTTTCTTCCTCTTCTGCCGTATACAACGTATCGAAAGTCACGGTCTCGGCAGTGCCGTCGCCGTTATAATCGTACTTTACGCCTTCCGCACCCTTACCGGGCTCGACGGCATTGGGGTCATACGGACTTTCTCCGCAAAGATCCTCTATAAGTTCGTTGACCGCAGTCATGATCGACGAATTATCATCTCCCACGCAGAAGCCGTAACGCTCTTCGGAAAGAGTCACGTCGAGCAGCTTCACTTTCTCGCTTCCACAACCCGCGAACGACGCGACCACGCCGCCGAGCAGGCATACCGACAAAAGAACTGCCAGTAATTTCTTCATTTTTCTGTCTCCTTGATGGTAATGTCCGCGGGGCATCCTTCCCCGCGCCTTACGGACGAAAAACAATAAAACTCCCTTTTCCGTTCGTTTGCCGTTATTTTAACATATTTTTTATCGATTTACAATCTTTTTTATGTACTTTTAATCATTTTCCCGAATAAATATACATATTCCGAAAAATTTTTTAAGGAAATTTCAAACTGAAATTTTCTTAAAAATATTTTTCGTCATCTTTGGCGAAAGTTCTATCGTCTTTTCGGTCTATGACCGCATTTCCGAGTCGCCGCGGGGTCACCCTGCGGCGACCGCTATCGCTTCGCCCGCTCCTTTTTTCCTTGCGCACCGCTACCGCTCGGCTCCCGCCGTGCGCTTCGGTATAGACGAAAACGCTGCCGTCTTTTTGGTCTATAACTGCGTTCTCGGGTGGGCATAGGGTCACCTTATGCCCACCGCTTCCGCTTCGCTCGCTCCGAGGAACGCAGTTCTATCCTCAAAAATACGACGCATTTTCTGCGAATTCTGTAAATGTTGCTTTTACACTATCATGCAAAAAGATGGCGCGCACGTCGGGGACGTGCGCGTATATATTTTAAGTTTACGAGCGCAAGCGAGTCCGAAATGCTTCCCCCTGCGGCAGGGGGAAGTGCCCCATTACCCTTGCGCGGCGCTTTACCGCCAAACAAAATTTATAAATTTGTTTGGCTGACGCCGCGCTTCGGTTTTGACGAAAACGCTGTCGTCTTTTTGGTCTATAACCGCGTTCTCGGGTCGCGGTAGGGTCACCTTACCGCGACCGCTTCCGCTTTCGCTCACTCCGAGAGCCGTGGTTCTATCCTCAAAAATACGGCGCATTTTCTGCGAATTCTGCGGTTGTTACTCCGTCAATTTCCCGCAAAAAGAGGACGCGCACGTCAAACGACGTCGCGCGGGATATTTAATTTAAGCTCCTGCACGCACACGCAGCTTGCAGCAGAATTCGCAGCTTTAGCCGCGAGATTTTCGGATGATAAGACGCGTTTTTCGGAGCGTGCGTAGCGGTAAGCGGTCGCGGCAAGGTGACCCTGCCGCGACCTGAAAACGCGGTCCTCGAGGACGGCAACCGGCCGACTTCCGATTGAAAACGCTTGCTTCGTACCGCACAGCTCGGTCAGCCGCGGTGCTAACCGCCCGAAAAGCCGCGCTTTTCGCGTCTGAAATGACGAAAAATATTTCAAACGAATTTCAAAAAGAAATCCGTTTGAAAACTTTTCGGAATAAAGGCTTTGCGCCAAACCGAAGCGCACGCTTCGCCGTGCGCAAGGTATATCTAATAAAAGCGCGGGGAGTTCCGCATACTGTATGCGTGAAGAAGTTTTTGAGTTCGGCTGTGTTTCTGGCTGTCGCGGGGGTGGCGGCAAAGCTCATAGGCGCGCTGCATAAACTGCCGCTCATGGGGGTGCTCGGCGCGGAGGGGACGGGACTTTATCAGCTGGTTTTCCCGATGTACGCCGTAGTGATAGCGGTGGCGAGCGGCGGGATAACTCAGGCGGTGAGCCGTGCGGCGGCGAGGGAGGGCGGCGACGGCATGACGTCGCTCAAAGCGGGGATCGCGCTGACTGCCGTATCCGGCTGCGCGGGCAGTCTGTTTCTCGCTCTTGCGGGCGGTATGCTCGCTCGGGCGCAAGGCAATGCGGACGCCGCCTCGGCGTATCTCGCGCTTGCTCCCGCGGTCGCTCCCGCGTGTATCGCGGCGGCGCTGCACGGATGGTGGCAGGGCAGGCGCAATATGTTCCCTACGGCGGCGAGCAGGCTGGTCGAGCAGACGGTCAAACTGTTCGTCGGGCTGGCTCTCGCGCACGCTCTCATGCCGTCGGGAGTGGAAAAAGCGGTCGCGGGAGCTGTGCTCGGAGTGACGGCGGGTGAGCTTGCCGCGGCGGCGTCGCTCGCGGCGGGCACGGTTTTTGCCGTCCGCGGGAAAAAGAGCCGCGCGCCGCTCCGCCCCATGCTGCGCGCGGTGGGTACGGACGCGCTCCCGGGCGCGTTTTCCTCCGCCGTCATGCCGCTCCTGCAGTTGGCGGACAGCCTTCTCATCGTCAATATCCTCATAGGCTGCGGGCTCGAGCCGTCGCAGGCTACCGCGCTGTACGGCGTCGCTACGGCTCCCGTGGGCGCGATAGCGAGCCTGCCGCCCGTATTCACGATGGCGGGAGCTTCGGCGCTCCTGCCGCTGCTCTGCGCCTCGGAGGACGACGCCGAACGTAAGCGGGCGACGGGGAACGCTCTGTCTGCCGCCGTCCTCTCGGGCGGCGCGGGCGGGGCGCTGATGTATGTGTTCCCGTCGGAGATACTTTCCGTTATATACCCGTCCGCAACGGGCGCGGCGATATCCGCTGCGGCGGACGTGCTGCGGCTTTCCGCTCCGGGCGTGCTTCACCTGTGCCTGATACAGACGATAACCGCGGTATTGCAAGCCAAAGGGAGGTCGTTCGTGCCCGCGCTCGTGCTCCTCGGCGCGGGTGCGGTCAGGATCGCGCTCACCGTCGCCTTGGTCCCGCACATGGGCGTGGCGGGCAGCGCCGCCGCGACGAGCGCGGGATATGCTCTCGCGCTGGCTGCTGACGCTTTCGCGGCAAGAAAGGAGCTTGCGGGCAGCCTGAACGCCGCCGACGTTTTCAAGACCGCCGCGGCGATAGCCGCGGGCAGCGGAGCGGGCACGCTCGCTCTCGGGCTTCTTCACGGCAGCGGGATATTTGCGGCGGCGGTAGGAGGCGGAGTATTCGCTCTCGGCGCGTTGCTCGTCATCGTGGCGTCGGACGCCTTTTCCGTGAACGCGTTTTTGCTGCGCAAATTAAAGGAAATAAAATTATTTTCTTCGCGTTCCGCCAAAAAATCCAAAAAGTATTGACAAATCGGACATATTAAACTATAATCATAGTTGATATGTTTCTATATGACTTCGATACATTCGGTATCATATATACCGCTGCGGTCGCGGCTCTCATCGTCCTGCTCATTATCCCGACGGTCGTTTTTTGCGTGCGCAAGGCGCCGACGGGCGGGGCGACGAAAGCGTTCCGTGCGCTGGATATAGTGCTGCTCGTACTTCTCGTTGCGGCATGGGCGGTATATGTGCTCGCGCGGCTGACGGTATTCGGACTGCATATTTCCGCGTCGGGCGGCGACGCGGCGTTCACGCTGGACGGCGAAACGCTTTTCGCACTGCCCGGCTGCGCAACGCTGACGGACGTAGCCGCCAGCGTGCTCGGTACGCTGCTCCTCGGTGTGCTCACGTTTTTGTGCGTGCTCGCGCTCGTCCTGTCGTTCGCGCGCAGGCATAAAGAAGCCGCGGTCGTGGTCGTATCTTCAGGATCGGCGGAAATGCCTCCCGTGAGCGTCACCGCCGAAGAGATAGTTCCCGCGCCCGCCGCTGACGGTCCCGTCGTCCGGTCGTCGGTCACGGAAGAAGCCGCGGAGTCCGTTGCCGAAGAACAAGTCGCGGAGCCGCAGCCGGAGATCGCCGGACCCGCTCCCGTGCGGGCAAAGACGGAGCCGACCGCTCCGCCGCGCCCGGCAGCCGAGGAGGGACGCGTCGTGACGGAATACTCGGACAGGGCGAGAGGGACTTCGGACAAAAGATACTCCTCGTCGCTGCAGATGCCGGGAGGGCGCAAAGCCCCCGTGCGTCCGCCGCTCACGAGGCCGCAGGACGAGCGTGCCGAAAGGGAAGCGCGTCTGCGCGGAGAAGAGGGGGCGCGTCCGCTGCCCGTTACGCGCAAGCTCGTGATCACGAACAGGATGAACGTCGTGAACATGTACAACGAGTATCTCAAAGAGAAACGCGGACAGGAAAAGGGAAAAACATTTTCGCCGGAAACGGATGATAAAAAATAAACCATAAGGTGGGAAAGGAAAGGTCATGTATCAGATAGGGATCGATATCGGTGGAACGAGCGTCAAAGCGGGTCTTGTCAAAGAGGGCAGGATACTCTCGTGGAAATCCGTGGAAACGGACGTGGACGCGGGCGCGGACAAAGTCATCGCGGATATAGCGGGGCTCGTCAACGCGCTCAAAGACGACGCGGGCGACAAGGTCATAACGGGCGTAGGCATAGGCTGCCCGGGAGCCGTCAATTCGTGCTCGGGAGTGGTAGACCAGGCGTATAACCTCAAATGGGAGTACGTTCCTCTCGGAGAAAAGATGCAGCGTCTTACGGGGTACCCGACGCGCGTCTGCAACGACGCGAACGCCGCGGCGCTCGGAGAGGCGAAGTACGGCGCGGGCAAGACGTATAAGAGCAGCGTGTTCATCACGATAGGTACGGGCATAGGCAGCGGCATCATAATCGACGGGCGTCTGTTCGAGGGCAATCAGTCCAAGGGCGCGGAGATAGGTCACGTCGTTATCAAGTCGGGCGGCGAGCCCTGCACCTGCGGGCGCCGCGGCTGCTTCGAAGCGTACTCTTCCGCGACCGCGCTCATACGCGACACCAAGCGCGCGATGCTGAAAAACAAGACGAGCAAGCTGTGGGAAGTTTGCCCGGATATAGACAACGTCAGCGGCAAGACGGTGTTCGATGCCATGCTCATGGACGACAGAGCCGCCAAACGCGTGTTCAAGAACTACATAACGATGCTGGGCGAAGGGCTCGTGAACATAGTCAACGCCCTCCGTCCCGAGGCTATCATCCTCGGCGGCGGCGTATGCGCTCAGGGCGACGTGCTCCTCACGCCTCTCAAAAAATACGTGGCGCAGTACGCTTTCGGCGAAGGTCCTCACGTCGGCATCCATACCGCGACGCTCAAAAACGACGCGGGCATCATAGGAGCCGCCGCGCTCGTCGCCTGGGCGGATAATTGAATAACGACCTGAAAGAGGCGTGCGGAGAGCACGCCTCTTTTTAGTATCCGTTGCGGGCGAAAGACGCTTTATCGCCGTTAATGCATTTCGTGCCTCAAAAACGACATCTCGCGCATAAATGTGGACGGCGGTCCGTCGATGTGCTATAATTGAAGATATTCGGAAAGGACGGGCAAAATGAAAATCAAGATAGCTGTGGTGGACGACGAAAAAGAGAGCGCAGATACCCTTGTCGGTTTTCTCGGAAAATATTTTTCGGCGATAGGAGAGGAATACGAAACGGTCGTTTATACGGACGGTATGGATCTCGTATCCGCATATAAGCCGTACGATCTGATATTCATGGATATACGGATGAAAGGCTTGAACGGGATGGACGCCGCGCATACCGTTCGCGGCATGGATAAAGAAGTCGCCATCGTGTTCGTGACCAATATGAAACAGCTGGCGATAAAAGGGTACGACGTAGGCGCGCTCGATTTTATCGTAAAACCCATAGATTACGCGAATTTCGAGATGAAGATGCGCCGCGTTATGAACGAGCTGCGCCGCCGCAAAGACGTCCGCATAATGGTGTCGCAATACAATATGGGCGCGGTACTGAGTTCTTCGGAGATATATTACATAGAAGTGCTCGGTCATACCGTTATATACCACAGCTCACGCGGCGAGTACAAGACCAGAGGTTCGCTGTCCGAGCTGGAAGAAAAACTTCGTCCAGTGCATTTCCGTTCGTGCCATCGCTGCTATCTCGTGAATCTTGCGTTCGTTGAGGAGATAAACGAGAACGGCGTCGTGGTCGCAGGGCAGTCTCTGCCCATGAGCCGTTTGAAGAAAAAAGAATTTTACGAAGATCTTGCGAATTATCTGGGGAGAAGCCGCTGATGCTCGAATATCTTCGTACGGCATTTACGACAATGGATATAGACTTCGTCGTGCAGCTGATGGCGGCGGAGGTGTTGTTCGTGTGGCGCGCGCCTAAACGCCGCCTGTTCGTGCTGCGTTGTATTCTCGGTATATGTGTCTGCGTGCTTGCGTCCGTGCTGTGGACGGGCGCGGGGAATCGGAGCTATTATTCGATAGCGGGCGCGGGATACTTCGTGCTCGCCATATTGCGCTATCTTTTCCTTTTCGCGCTGACACTGCTTGCTCTCGCATTCTGTTTCCGTCTGTCGTTTTCCGAAACGCTGTTTTACGGCGCGGGCGCTTACGCCGCGCAGCACGGGACATTTTCGGCGATGATTCTTTTCAATGTGTTATTGTCGTCGGGGATGTCCGTTTTTCGCAATAATGTACTCAACGAACTGTATACGGCGGCGTTTTTCATATTGTTTTATATAGCGGTATACTTAGTGTTCGCGCGGAGGATGACGCGCGAGAAGATACACGTGGGAAGGCTCAAGGTATTGTTTCCCGCGCTTTTGCTCGTTCTGACGTCCGTTGCGGTCAATCTGTATTGGTTTTTCGGAGGTTCGATCGACCCCGTTAATCTGCTGTACCCGATAGTGTGCTGCGTGATGGCGCTTTTTATCTTATCCGGACTGTTTGAAAACAGCAAATTGCAGACGGAGAACGAGATAATAAACGCCATGCTCGAAATGAAAAAGGATCAGGGCGATCTTTACAAAGAGAGCATCAACATCGTGAACACGAAGTGTCACGACATGAAACATCAGCTCGCGGCTCTTCTGCACGCGCATGCCGACCTGCGAGAATACGCGGAAGAGGCGATAGAACGCATAAACATTTACGATAACATAGCGAAAACGGGGAACGAGGCTCTCGACGTCGTTCTTACGGAAAAGAGCCTGCAATGCGAGGCGAACGGCATAAAGTTCACTTATATGGCGGACGGTGACAGCATCGCGTTCATGAGCGCGGCGGATATTTATTCTCTGTTCGGTAACGCTCTGGATAACGCGATAGAGGGGGTGAAGAAAGTTCCGCCCGACCGCCGCGTTATCGAGATGAACGTTTTTTCGTCCGGCGGCGTGGCGACGATACATTTCGGAAACTTCTGCGGCGGCGATATCGTATTCGAAAACGGCTTGCCTCTGACGACGAAAACGGACCGCGCGTATCACGGGTTCGGAATGAAAAGTATCGCGTTCATAGCGAAAAAATACGGCGGAGCGATGACGGCTTCCGCGGACGGCGGGATATTCGACGTTAACGTTATAATGCCGCTGCCGTCCGACTTCCGTGACATCTCGGGGCGCGGCAAAGGCATTTCGTGACGTAAGTCATTGACATTCTTCCTTTTTGTGGTACGCTTACGGTGTCCGCGGCGGAATGCGGATAAATAAAAAAGGAGGAATGAAAAATGGAAAAGAGAAAGGGCAAGGTACTGCCCATAATTCTCATCTCGGTGTTCGCGTTTTTGCTTGCGGTCACTCTGGTGGTGGATATTCTCATTTTCGGAGTATTCGGCGATCAGCTGGATAAGGCGTTCGTCGCCGTAAAGACGGACGAGGAAAAGGTGGCGGAGGCGACCGCCAACGGTCTTGCCGTAGCGGAGGACATACAGGACGAAGGCACGGTTCTGCTCGAAAACAACGGAGCGTTGCCGCTTGCCGTTTCGTCGTCGTCCGCGACGCCCGTCAATCTGCTCGGTTACCGCGCATACGATCCCGTATACGGCGGAACGGGCTCCGGCGGTTCGAGCTACGACGAGAACAGAGTGGACTTTTCGACGGCGCTCAACAACGCCGGTTTTGCGGTCAACCCCGATCTTGCCGAGGTATATGAGGATTTCGCTTCGGGCGGCGGCAACACGTTTGCCGTCAACTTCTCCGTCAACGAGCCTGCCGCGACGCAGGATCTCGCTACGGCGATGGAGCAGGACTACATATACACCGGCGACGCGTCTTTCGACGCAATGAAGGAGTATTCGGATATCGCGATCGTGGTCATCGCGAGAGCGGGCGGCGAAGGAAACGATCTGCCGGTATCCATGGCGGAGCTTACCGAGTATGCGCCCGATCAGGCTAAACATTATCTTGAGCTCAATTCCGCGGAACAGTCTCTCATAGACAACGCGAAAGCGACGTTCGGGACGGTAATAATCGTCATCAACTCGTCCAACGCCATGGAGCTCGGCTTCATCGAAGACGGCGACGGCGGAAAGGATGCGGTCGGCGATGTCGACGCGGCGCTTTGGATAGGCGGTCCCGGCGACGTGGGCTTCGTGTCCGTTGCCAACGTGCTCAAAGGCAGCGTGAACCCCTCGGGCAGGACGGCGGATATATATCCGTACGCGGTGGAGACGATACCTTCCTATTACAATTTCGGAGAGTTCGAATATACCAATTCCGTCGATTCGGTCAAGCGTCCGGAAAGCAGCGCAGCTGTCGGCAAACCCGCTTACCTGATAGAGTATCAGGAAGGCATATATGTAGGCTATAAGTATTACGAGACGAGAACGTCTTACGATTACACGACGCGAGAAGGCGAGGAGCGCACGGGACTCGATTACGACGATGTCGTACAATATCCGTTCGGTTACGGCTTGTCCTATACCGATTTCTCGTGGGAAGTAAGCGGCCTTCGCGAAGAGGGCACGATGAACGGCAACACAGAATTTACGGTGACCGTGGACGTCACGAATAACGGCGACGTTGCGGGAAAAGACGTCGTCGAAGTGTACGTCACCGCGCCTTATCGTTCGGCGTCGGCGGGCGGCAGCGGCATACAGAAGTCCGCGGTCACTCTCGTGGGCTTTGCCAAGACGGAGCTCATACAGCCCGAGGACTCCGCGGAGGTGGAGATAAGCTTCACCGCCGAAGATCTCGCTTCCTACGACGATCTGAAGTATTATTCGACGACCGGTTCGTATGTGCTCGAAGAGGGCGATTACGTCATATCCGTGCGTTCCGATTCGCATACGGTCAAAGGCGGATCGTACACCTATACTCTCGAAGAGAACGTCGTGTTCAACGACGAGGAGAACGCCAAGGGCGTGAGCGCGGATTTCGTCGGTAAGCGCGAGAGCGACGCCGTGCTCGCCGTCAACCGTTTCGACGACGCCCGCGGCGAGGTCGAATACATGACGCGCGACTCCTGGAACATCGTCCCCGGCACCGACAGGGAAGCGACCGCCGAGCAGCTCGAAGCGTTCGAGAACGCGCTCGTCATAGACGAGTCCGAATATGTGAACGCTTCGGACGTTGCACCCGTGCTCGGAGCCGATCACGGAGAGGACAATGTAGTCATAGAAGATCTGTTCGGCAAAGATTACGACGATCCGCTCTGGGAAGATCTTCTCGACCAGCTCACTCTCGACGATATGCGCTCCATACTCGGCGCCAACGGCTGGGGATGCAAGGCGATAGACAGCATAGGTCTGGCGCAGATATACGATATGGACGGACCTTCGGGCATCAGCTATGTGTTCGACGCGTTCATGGGCACCGTAACTTACGAAACGGTCAGATATCCGGGTACGGTAGTGCTCGCTTCTTCGTGGAACACCGCGCTCGGCACCGCGTTCGGCGACGCGATATCCAAAGAAGGCGACGCATGGAAGGTATCCGGCTGGTACGCTCCCGGAGCGAATATCCACAGGAACCCCTTCCTCGGACGTAATTTCGAATATTACAGCGAGGACGGCGAACTGTCCGCCGCTATGTGCGGCGCGGTGGTAGGCGCGGCTCAGGACAACGGCATGTATTGCTACGTCAAACATTTCGCGCTCAACGAGCTCGAACTCAACCGTCACTACGGGCTTTGCACCTGGTCTACCGAGCAGGCTATGCGCGAGATATACTTCCGCCCGTTCGAAGCCGCTGTAAAAGACGGCAATTCCACGGGAATGATGAGCTCTTACAACAACATCGGCACGACGTGGGCGGGTGCGAGCAAAGCATTGCTTACCTACGTGCTCCGTAACGAGTGGGGCTTCGAAGGTACCGTACTTACGGACAACAACGAGGAACACGGCTTCATGAGCATAGAGAAAGCCATCCTTGCGGGCGGCACGACTCTCCTTTACGGCTGGGGCACCAAACAGCTCGAAACGCTCAGCGCTTCCGCTTCCGGTCAGCTCCTTATGCGCGAAGCGTGCCATCGCTATCTCTATACCGTAGGCAACAGCTATGCCGTCGGTTATGAGTACGAGATGCCGTTCTGGCGCAAGCTCGCCATCGGTCTGTCCGTCGCGGCTTATGTGATATTCGCGGCAGGCGTCGCCGCGGGCGTGGTCATATTGCTGAAGCGCGGCAAGTCCGAATAAAGTACGCGCATGCGTGAAAACAAAGGAGATCGCTCGCTTGCGGGCGGTCTCCTTTGCCGTATGTTATTTGCGTGAAGCTCCGTCTGTCGTCCGTCACGCTCACCCCGCGAGTTCGTCCAGCCGGATGAAGGCGTCGCGGTATATATCGACGAGCTTTTCGAAGTCGGCGAGGGGATAACATTCGTCGGTCTCGTGCATGTGCGTTTCTCTGCCCGGGAACACCGCGCCGAAAGCGACGCAGCCGGGCAGTTCCTTGGCGTATGTGCCGCCGCCGATATGCAGCGGGCGGGAAGAATAGTCGCCCGTATGTTCGCGGTAGACGTCCATCAGCGTGCGCACGAGAGGGCTGTCCTCGTCCGCGATGAGCGCTTTTGCGGCGTGTAAGACACGGATATCCGTGCCGCGGGGGAACGCTTTACCGAGCGCTTTTACGGCGTCGCCTGCCGTGTACATCGCGGGCAGGCGGAGGTCGAGAGTAAGCGTTATGCGGCGATCCGAACAGCTTATCATGCCGACGTTGAGAGTGGTCTTTCCGCTTTCGTCCTCGCCGCCCAGACCGAGGCGGGCGGGAGAAGAGAGGTCGCGGAAGAGTTCCGCGGCGGCGCGCAGTCCTTCGTCGCGCGGCAGCAGCTCCGCAAGGCGGGGGAGCAGTTTGGTTATCGCGTTATCGCCTTTTTCGGGCGCGGAGCCGTGCGCGGATACGCCGCGTGCGGTGATGCGGAGCATACCGCCCTCCTCGGGGATATCCTTCGCGCGCTTTGCGGCGGGGGAGCCCGCACGGATAGCCGCACGGCAGAAGTCGGGGACTATGTTGGGACGCGTTCCGCCCGAAAGTTCCGCGAGGCTTACCGCCGTTTCGTCGCTTTCGGGAAGTGTTACCGCTATGTGCGCGATGCCTTTTTCGCTGGCGGTGACGGGGAAGTCGGAATCGGGCGTGAATGACAGCGCGGGTATCTCGCAGCCGGACGACACATAATGCTTTATACATGCCGAGCCTTCCTCTTCGTTGCACCCCGTTATGAGCCGCACGCGCCCGCGCAGCATGCGCTTTTCCTCCGCAAGGCGCGCGAGCGCGTACAGACAGGCGACGAGCGGACCTTTATCGTCGCTCACGCCCCGTCCGTACATCATACCGCCGCGCACGTCGAGGGTAAAAGGCGGGCTTGTCCAGCCGTCGGACGCGGGCACGACGTCGAGGTGGGCGAGCGCTCCCGCGGTGAGCTTTCCTTCGCCGTACTCCGCCCAGCCCGCATAGCCGCCGCATTCGCCCGTTTTCAGTCCGAGCTCCTTTGCTCGGGAAAGGAATATGTCGAGCGCGCGCCTGTTTTCCCTGCCGAAGGGGGCGTTTTCTTCCGCTGCCGACGCTACCGACGGCACCTCTACGAGCGCCGCCAGATCTTTTATCATGTCTTTTGTATCGTCGTTCATGCTTTTATTATATTTTATGTACAAACTTATGTCAAGATTATTCACGAAAACTATTGACATTGAGGTTACCTGCGTGTATAATATGCGGTATGAATGCAGTATGCTTAACGGGTAACCGCCCGCATAAACTTCCGTTCAGAGAAGGCAGCCGCGAGTACGACCTTCTCAAAGAGCGCATGCGAAGCGCCGTCACGGAACTTATAGGCGAAGGCTATACGCATTTCATCACGGGGATGGCTCTCGGGTCGGATATATGGTTCGCCGAAACGGTCATAGACCTGAAAGACGTGTATCCCGGTATCACGCTGGAAGCCGCCGTGCCTTATGCGGGTCAGCGCGACAGCCTTGCGGCTGCGGACAGGTTCCGTTACGACGCGGTTCTCGCAAAATGCGATAAGGTGAGCGTGCTCGGCACCGAGTATACGAAATACTGCATGAACAGGCGCAACAGATACATGGTGGATAATTCGGACGTCGTTCTCGTCGTGCTTTATGCCGAGACGGGCGGCACCGCGAGCACCGTGGCTTACGCCCGCAAAAAGGGCAGGCGTATCGTCGATCTTTCGGCTAAGTAAAACGCCGAACGCCGCGGGGCGCG
>DXHS01000027.1 GCA_019113275.1 Candidatus Protoclostridium stercorigallinarum | reverse complement strand
CAAACTTTTGACTCACTCGGCTCGCAGCCACACTGAAGTGCTTTGTGCTCGCCACCCTCTCTAACAATTAGAGAGGGCTGTTTCGGACTCGCTTAATGCTCGTAAATTTTTCCCGCGCAGAAGCGCGTACATCTTGAAGTCTCCCCTGATGGTTAGGGGAGAAAGCGCCCGTAAGGGCGCAAGAGAGGTTAAGAAAGCAACATACATGTACGAGCAACATATCACACCGTACATATTTCTCTTACTTCCCACAAAAATCAACGTATTCGCCCAAACGGGCGAAATCATTTGTATTTGCCTGCGATATGTAGTATAATTAAATCATGTACGACTTCCTGATAATCGGCGGGGGAGTCCTCGGCTGCGCGGTGGCGCGGGAACTTACCCGCTATTCGTTCGGCGTAGCCGTCGCGGAGGTGGAGACGGACGTGTGCGCCGCGGAGGCGGGTACGGGCGGCATGATATGCGCAGCCCGCACGCTCCTTCCTTTTCGGCAGAACGCGTCGAAGTATGCGGTAACGGGCGAGAGGATGTTCGGGGCGTACGCCGCCGCGCTGGACGTGCCGTACAAGCGCACGGGCGCGATGTTCGCGTTCACGGACGCGTCCGCGTGCGCCGCGCTTGCAGCGCGTTGCCGCCGCGTCGGTCTGCCTTTCGAAGAGTGCGACCCTTCGCGTGCCGCGGAAGTCGAACCTGCTCTCGCGTCCTGTCTCGGAGCGAAGCGCGCGCTGTATTTCCCGAACGCCGGCATAGCGGACGGCTGCGAGTTCGTCTTCGCGCTGCGCGAGAATGCCGAGCGGAACGGCGCCGAATTTTATTTCGGCTGCGCTGCCGAGAGCGCGGAAAGCGACGGTCATGTCGTGACCGTGACCTTTGCGGGCGGAAAGCGCATATCCGCGCGCAACGTTATCTGCTGTGCGGGCAGCGGAGCGGAAGCTCTCTCGCGCTCGTTCGGAGATAACGTCCGTCTTGACCGCAGGGAAGAGATCGTCGCGGTAGCCGACGTTCCCGCGCGTCCCCGTATGCCGGTATTTTACGACGGTAAGTCATACGTTTCTCCGCGCACCTGCGGCAGGTATCTTGCGGGCGCCGACGAGGCGTCGCTATCGCTCGCGCGTCCCGCGGCGAGCGGTATGCCGCAGGCGACCGAACGCCTTGCCGGTATGGGGGTCGCGCTGTCCTCGCCGCAATATTTTGCTGCTTCGCGTGCGGACTGCTGCGGCGATCTCGCGATCGTTTCGGGCGGCACTCCGGGAGTGAGATACATAGCGGGGGCGGGCAGCTATGGTCTTACGGTGGCGCCTGCGCTTGCATCCACGCTCGCACGTTCGTTCGGTCTGCCTCGGAACATGTCTTTTGTCCCTTCGCGCAAAGGCATGGTGCGCGTATCCCGTCTCGGGGCGGCTGAGCGCAATGCCCTCGCGCTCTCCGAGCGCGGATACGGCAGGATAGTTCTCGCGTCTCCTCTCGTCACCGAGGGAGAGATAGCGGACGCGGTGCGCCGCGGGGCGAATACCGTCGCCGGGCTGGACAGGCGTCTGCTCCCTGCGGGCGTGAGCGGCGGAGTACGTTTTGCCGAGGCGCTCGCGCGGCTCGGAAAGAGCGACTGTTTTACGGAGGACGAAGATGCGCACCGCTGACGTATTCATCATAGGCGGTGGTCCCGCAGGTATGGCTGCGGCGGTCGCCGCGGCGGGACGCGCGGCAAACGTCGTGCTCGCAGAGCCGTTTGCCCTCGGCGGCAGACTGCTGACGCATATAGAAGGCGGCGTCGGCAGGCGTTACGGGGGCGGGCTCACGGGTCCCGAGTACGTTTCGCGCGCGGTGCGGGAGCTTTCGACCCGCCGCAATATCCGTATCCTTCGCTCGGCGGTAGTGCGCGTCGGCAGCGACCTTACGGTAGAGACCGCGGGCGGAGCGGGCAGCTTTATTTATAAAGCCAAAGCCGTGGTGCTCGCATGCGGCGGGCGTGACGTCCCTCCTCAAGAATGTTTTCCCGTTCCCGCAGGCATGAGCGGTATAGTCACCGCTTCGGACGCGCTCGCGGCGCATTGCCTGTTCGGTAAACGCGTGGGCAGACGGGCGGTCATCGTGGGCGCGGGCGGTGACGGTCTTACCGCGGCGCGCAGGCTCGCTCTCGAAGGGACGGACGTCGCGTGCGTTATCGAGCGCCGCGAGTTCCCGGGTGCGGGCGCCCGCATGAGACAGGAGTGTCTCGACGATCTTCATGTGCCGTGCCTTACGTCGTCGTCCGTTATCGGGCTGACGGGGGAAGGCAGAGTTTCGGGAGCGCGCGTGAAAACTCCCGAGGGCGAAAAGACGTTCCGGTGCGACGTAGTGGTGTGCGCAGCCGGCAGGCGCCCCGATCTGTCTCTCCTGCCTTTCGTTTCGCGAAGCGCGGACTGCGGTATAGCGGTCACCGATTCGTCGTTCATGACGAACGTCCCCGGCGTTTTCGTAGTCGGCGGCGCGCTGCATTCGTGCGGTATATGCGACCGCGCGGCGGAGGAAGGCGCGATCGCGGGGACGGCAGCGGCGGAATACGCTGCGAGCGGAGCGTTCGGCAGAAAAGCGTATTGGCTCAAACCCGCGCACGAATTGCGCTACGTCATCCCCGTGCGTTTCACCGCGGGGCGCGGAGCGGAGATATGCGTGCGCACGGCGGGCAATTACAAAAGGGGCAGCATAGTGCTGCGCGATCACGGCGGTAACGTCGTGAAGCGGACGGATCCCGGTCCGATAAACGCGGGAAGAGAAGTCCGCGTGCGCCTTGCGGCGGATGAGGTCGCGACCAATCTGTTCGTGGGCGCGGAGGAAACGGAATGAAAGAGATAAGATGTACGGAATGCGAGCGCGGCTGCCTTCTCCGCGCGGACAGCGATCTGTACGAGATAAGCGTATCGGGCAACGAGTGCCCGCGCGGCAGGGAACACGCGATCCGCGAGTATACCAATCCCGTGCGGGAAGTCACGTTCAACGTGCGCGTGCGCGGCGGCAAAGCGCCCGTCGTGCCCGCCCGCACCGCCCGCCCGATAGCGGTAGCCAAGATACTCCCGCTCGCGCGGCTGCTGACCAAACTGTCGGCGTCGGCGCCGATAAAGGAGGGGCAGACTCTGTTTGAGTCCCTCCTCGGCGAGAGGATAATATCGACTTCTTCGGTCGAAAAGGAAGGTATATGAATACAGCCGTAGAACGCCTGCGCATAGACGGGTGCGACGCATTTTCCGTCAGCGCGGCATTCATAAATATGGAGGGCGCGGGGTACGTCCGCAGGAAGTTCACCCCCACCTCCGACGTAAGTCATCTCGAAGTTTATCAATACGTATCGCCCGCCGGCGAGAAGATCTCCGTCGTCTACGACACCGTGGCGAAGATCCTCACGGCGGACGCCTCGGCGGACGCTCTTGCGGCGCTTCGCCCCATGCTCCCCGCGGGCACGCCCAAACCGGCTAAACTGCCCGTTCCCGCCGCGCCCAAAACGGCGGTGAAAAAGGAAAAGAAACTGCCCGTATCGGGCACGGGCAAACGCGTGCCCATGCTGCGCGACGTACCCGTTCCCGCGGCCGTTCCGTCGCCCGCAGGCGTCAAACCCGCAAAAAAGCGCGCCGCAAAAGCCGCCAAGCCGCTACCCGAATCCTCCGTACTCAAAGGAGTCAACCGCAAACGGCTGGATTGGGCTCTTAAAGACATGAGATCGGCGGACGGTATCAAAGTCACGGCGCACGTCGGCGGCTCGTCCTGGACGCTCACCGACGCCGCAAAAAACACCGCCGACCTTCGGCTCGAAGGTACGACCGTCACGCTCACTGGCACGAAGAACGCGCTCACCGCGCTCGTCCGCGACCGACTGACGAGCAAGTGCGACATGCGCCTGCTGCGCAAGTATCTCTCGGTATCGCTCAGGTATCTGTCCGAAGCCAGCCGTATAGACCTTTCCAACGGTCTTACGGATATCGCGAACGTGCCGCGCCTCTCCGACTATTCGGTGCTGCTCATCACCCCTTACCGCGCTCTCGAAAAGCTGATATACGATCTTCAGCAGGCGGAAGGAATAAACGTCAAGATGATAGGGCAGGCATACGAGAAGGACGATGACGGCAACTACATGCTCAAAAAAGGGTACAGAAAGCGCATAGGCTCGGTGGTGTACGCCGAGGTCATGGCTGCGCTGTATACCGAGTATTATAAGACGCGCAACTTCTACACTCATGCGGAGAACGCGGCGGACAGCCGTTCGCGCGGGATATCGGACAAAGCGGAAGCGCAGAGGATATTGCGCAACCTGCTCTCCGTTATAGAATACAACTGCAAAAAACTCAGCGAGATAGGTTTCTCGGTCGCAGAGGACAAGTAAGGAGGAAGATACCGATGACAAAATACGTGGTCATAACCGGAGGCGTGGTCTCGGGTATAGGCAAAGGCATCACCGCGGCGTCGCTGGGCGCTCTGCTCAAAGCGCGCGGGTACAAGGTAACGCTGCAGAAGTTCGATCCGTACTTCAACGTGGATTCGTCCAATCTGTCGCCGTACCAGCACGGCGAGATATTCGTCACGGACGACGGCGCGGAGACCGACCTCGTCATAGGCCACTACGAGCGCTTCATAGACGAGTGCCTCACCGAGCGCAGCGATATCACGAGCGGCAGGGTGTACAGCAACGTCATAGCCAGCGAGCGCGCGGGCAAGTACGACGGCAGCACGGTGCAGGTAGTGCCGCATATCACCGACGAGATACGCGCGCAGCTCCTCACGCCCGACGACGGCACCATAGTCATCGTGGACGTGGGCGGCACGGTGGGCGATATCGAGTGCAACCCCTTCCTCGAAGCGTTCAAGCAGCTGCGCCTGCTCACGGGGAGCGACAACGTCGCGTACGTACACGTTTCCTTCGTGCCGTTCATAGAGATGAGCGGCGAGCAGAAGACCAAGCCCACGCAGCATTCGGTCAAGGAGCTGCAGAACGTCGGTATCCAGCCGGACGTCATCGTATGCCGCTCCGACTATCCTCTCGAAGCGGGCAGCAAGAAGAAGATGGCTGCTTTCTGCAACGTGCGCCAGGACTGCATCATAGAGAACCTTACGACTGACAATATCCTCGAGATACCTCTCGAGCTGGAACGCGAAGGTTTCGCGTCCGCCGTATTGCGCAAACTCAAACTCGAGGACCGCGAAGCCGACCTCGGCAAGTGGGAGAAGGCGGTATACGCGGCGTACAAGCAGGAAAAAGAGCGCAAAGTGCGTATAGCCGTTGTAGGCAAATACGTGGAGATGCACGACGCCTACGTGTCGCTTTACGAAGCGCTCAAATACGCGGGATACGATCTTTGCGTGGACTGCGAAACGGTGGGCGTGAGCTCGGACAAGATAAACGACCGCAACGCGGCGCAGAAGCTGGCGGGTTACGACGGTATCATCATCCCCGCGGGATTCGGAGAGCGCGGGTTCGCGGGCAAGATAGCCGCGGCGCGTTACGCCCGCACGCACGACGTGCCCTGTCTCATGATAGGCTTGGGCGCTCACGCGGGAGCGGTGGAGTTCGCGCGCGACGTGCTCGGCATACATACCGCCGACAGCCGCGAGTTCGACAAAAAGACATCCGCGCCCGTGGTCTGCGAAGGCTCCACCGTATTCAAAAAAGGCGCGCATCTTACTAAGGCAGAGGAGGGAAGCGCGCTCTGCGAGGCTTACGGCAGCCGAGAGATATACATGCGCCACCGCCACCGTTACGAGATCAATCCCGACTATGCGGGCGCGTTCATGAAGGCTGGTCTGGCGGTCACGGGCGTTTCGGACGAAGGTTTCATAGACGCTTACGAGCTCCCCGCGAACAAATTCTGGATGGGTGTTGCGTTCCAGCCCGAGTTCAACGCCAAAGTGGGCGACCCCGATAAGCTCATCCGCTTTTTCCTCGGGAAGTGCTTATAATGAAAACGAAAAAAGAAGGGAGCGTTCCGCTCCTTTCTTTTGCGTGTAGCGGATTTTTTTAACCGGTGCCGTATTTTCTTGACAGAATACCGCCGTTGGTATATAATAAATATAACGTCGACGGTACGGCGGAGCCTGTTTCCGCATGATCCTGCCGCCGCAAAATTCAATAACGCAAGCGTGGACGCGTATTACTCAACTTTTTTGCCACGCATTCCGTATGTATACACCATTAGGACAAAGACTCAAAGAATTAAGAACGGAACGCAATTTGACCCAGCGGCGTCTTGCAAGCGATCTCAATATCCGCACGGTGACCTATCTGCGGTACGAAAAGTCGCAGAGGGAACCACCGATCTCGCTTCTCGTGACGATCGCGCATTACTACGGCATAACCGTAGATAATTTGCTTGGTTTGGAATGATTTGCTTACGAAAGCTCCCGAAGCGGCCCTTCGGGAAAGTTTTGTGAGCTTTTCGCGATGATCTCATATCGACCATACAGCCGTCACGGCATGTCCGTGGCGGCAAATGTCGTTTAACGTAAAAGCTGCGATAAATAAAAGGGAAGCGGTCTCGCTTCCCTTTGCGTCGTTATATAATCGCCCCGTGCTTTAAGCGGGGAAACTCTGCGTTCTGTCCGGTCCCACACCCACGAGGATGACTTTGCAGCCGATCTCTTTCTCGATGAATTTGATGTAGTTCGCCGCCGCGGCGGGGAGATCGTCGAGTTTCGTGGCTTTCGTGATGTCCTCCGTCCAGCCGGGGAGAGTTTCGTAAACGGGCGTGCATTTTTCCAGCTCGCGGATGTCGGCAGGGAAGTCGGTGACGATCTCGCCGCCCATGTCGTAGCCCGTGCAGACCTTGATCTCTTTGAGCCCCGTGAGAGTGTCCAGCTTGTTGAGCGCGATGCCCGTAAGTCCGTTTATGCGTACCGCGTAGCGCAGTATAACGAGGTCCAGCCAGCCGCAGCGGCGGGGACGTCCCGTCGTAACGCCGTACTCGGCGCCCGCTTCACGGATATAGTCGCCCGTCTCGTCGAACAACTCGGTGGGGAAGGGACCCTTGCCTACGCGCGTCGTATAGCACTTGGCGATGCCTATGCATTCGTCTATGAGCGTGGGTCCTATTCCGCCGCTCACGCAGAAGCCGCCGGTGACGGGGTGCGAGCTGGTCACATAGGGGTAGGTGCCCATGTCGAGGTCGAGCAGCGTGCCCTGCGCGCCTTCGAAGAGCACGTTCTTGCCTTCCTTATGCGCGTTGTAGGCGATGACCGTCGTGTCCGCGCCATAACGGACGAGCTTCGCCGCCGCGTCCGAATAAGCCGCGAGCACCTTATCGTAATCGAGTTTATCCGCGCGTGCGTCGTACGCTTCTTTGCCGAACATGCCGACGATGTACTTTTTCTTGTTCTCCAGCATCGCGCGCAGCTTTTCGGCGAACACCTCGGGGTGGGTGAGATCGTAGAAACGGATGCCTACGCGCTCCGCCTTGTCCATATAGCAGGGACCGATGCCCTTTCTCGTAGTACCTATGTCGCCTGCGCCTTTGGCAAGCTCGGAAAGCTCGTCGATGACGAGGTGGTAGGGCATTACGATATGCGCGCGCCAGTCTATGCGCAGCCCGTCGACGGACGTGCCGTTCGCCTCCACTTCCGCCATCTCTTTGAGAAGGGAGAGGGGATCGACGACGCAGCCCGGACCTATGCAGCATACCGTGCCGTCGTAGAGTATGCCGCTGGGCACGAGATGGAGCTTATACGTCTTGCCGTCGCTCACGACGGTATGACCGGCGTTGTTGCCGCCGGTAGCGCGCACGACCACGTCGGCTTTCGCCGCCATGATGTCGATGATCTTTCCTTTGCCTTCGTCGCCCCATTGGGCGCCTGCAAGAGCGGTTATCATATATTTTTTCTCCTTGCTCTCGAGCGTCTGACGAGCACGACGGCGGTGATGCCCGCCGCCGCGGCGACCGCCGCCGCAGAGAGTGTGTATTTGAGCCAAAGCGTTATCCCGCCGGAGATGGTCAGCGTGAGGATCATGACGAGCGCCGTCAGCACTTCGCCTACGATGAGCGCCGTTTTTACGCCCCCTTCGGCGCGTGCGCTTATCATGAACAGGTCGAACAGCAGGTATATCGCGGAAAGGATGATATACGTCGGCGCGTTGCCCATACCGCTCGCGGTCACCGTTATCAGCGCCGCGGCAAAGAGCGCGTACGCGACGACGAGCCCGAGCGCGAAAGCAAGCCTTCCGCCTTCCGCCTTTTCCTGCTCGGGGTACAGACCCGCTTTCTGCAAGGGCCGCACGAGCAGGCACATCGCTACGATGTTCACCGCGAGCACTCCCACCTGAGGCAGGCGGTAGAGCGCGACGTAGGCGAAGAAGTTCATCGTTTCGATATAGCCGTAATACCAGTACAGGGCGAACGAGCCTATCCCGAGCGTGCATAACGCGAGGGAGGCAAGCGCTCCGCATACCGTTTTGACGTAAACGTTCCCGCGCTTGGACAGCGCGAACATCAGCGCGATCGGCAGGGGGAACAGCGTGTTCGATACGACGGTCAGCGGGTTGAGCGGCGTGCCGAATATCAGGTTGCCGAGAACGTCCGAAAGCAGCCCCACGGTCATCCCGCCGACGGGGCCGAGGGACGCTCCCGCGATCAGCCACGGCAGATAGATGAAGGATATCGTGAACGACGGCGTGAGCATCAGCGTTTTGCCGATGAGCTTGCACACTATCGCTATGGCTACGAACGTCGCCGTTTTGGCTATCATTGCGGCGGTGAAATACTTACCGCGCTTTCTTGCGCGCTTCTCGGGTGTGGCGTCGCAAGTCTCCGCTTCTACCTGAGAGGCAATTTCCTGCTGAGTACGATCCTTACTCATTGTCGGGCCTCCTTGTGGCTGTATGAAATTTTTTACCTATAAAGTATACACTTTTATCCGCTCGTTGGCAAGTGTTTTATGCGCCCCGCCGCCGCTTTTTTGCGTTTGCGGAATACCGTGAACCCTTCGTAAAAACCGAACGCCCACATAAGGAGAAGTATCGCCGCGGTGCCCGCAGCCGCTCCCGCCGCGATCCCGACGGCGGAGGGCATACCGCCCGTCAGCCGCACCGTCCATTCGGCGAGAAGAGCGCACGGCACCGCGAGCATACATGTACCGAATATCGTGCGGAAAAACCCGAGCGATATCCCTGTGTGCTTTTTGATGCAGAATATGTCGAGCACGGTGGAAAGCGTCAGCCCGGCGAACATTGCGAGGACGACGGCGTTTATCGTGAAATTGCCGTAAAAGCAGAACATTACGCCTATCGTCGCCGCAGTACCTATGATATAATTGAAAAAGCCCTGTTTTTCCATACCGAGCGAATTCATCATGGACGACGTTATGCTCTCGAGTGCGATCGGTATGATGAGGAACGTCCCTTGGCGTATCGTCTCTCCCGCGACCGCGTCGCCGTAGAGCAGCTCGCCGACTTCCCGTCCCACGCCCCAGAACATCGGCATGCATGCCGCCGAGACGATGACGGAGAACTTTACGGATGTTTCCGTCCTGGCTTTCACCTCGTCCGCGCGGCCGAGAGCGGCAGCCTTGCCGAGCTCGGGTATGAGCGCATAGCTCAGCGAACCTATGACGGTGATGGGGAGGTACAGCAGCGGCATCGCCATGCCCGCGCACGCGCCGTACAGTGCGAGCGATTCTTCGTGCGTATATCCCGTGCTTGCGAAAAGAAAGGGCGTTATCGCCGCCATGAGCACGCCCGTGAGCGAGGTGGACGCGCGCAGCGCGCTTATGGGCGCGGACTCGGCGATAAGGCTTTTCAACTGTCCGCCGGGTTTATGTACGCGCCCGCCGCCGCAGACGAATACCGCGATCGTTATCGCCGTGCTCAGCAGCATCGCCGCGACGAGAGAGACTACCGCGGCAGTCGTCTTTCCCATGCCCGCCGCGAAGAGCGCCACGCATATCGCTATGCGGAAGACCTGTTCGAGCAGCTCTATGCCGGACACCGCGAAGAATTTTTCACGACCCCAGAGATTGCCGCGGAACGCCGCCTGCGCTCCGCCGAACAGCAGTGCGGGCAGCATGAGCAGCAGCAGGAACGCGGCTTCCTCGCCCGACATCAGCGTGGGCAGAACGGGGGAGAGAGC
>DXHS01000026.1 GCA_019113275.1 Candidatus Protoclostridium stercorigallinarum | reverse complement strand
CTCTTCGCTCGGTATGCCTATGCCCGTGTCCTCAACGGTCAGAACGCTGCCTTTCAGCGTGATGGCTATCTTGCCGTTCTCCTTGTTGTACTTTATCGCGTTGCTCACGAGGTTGTCGAGTATCTCTGTTATGCGCTCGTGCGTGGCTTTTATGACGATACCGTCGTCTATCGTGCGTATCATCTTAAGCCCTTTTTCTTTGAGCATGGGCGTGAAGTTGTTCAGTACCTCGTTCGTGAGTTGGGAGACGTTCACATCGTACAACTTGACAGTATCGTCGTCTATCGCGCTGTAATTGAGTATCTGTTTGATCATGGCGGACAGTCTTTCGCTCTGCGCCTTGATCGTGCTTCCCGCCGCTATCATCTTGTCTTTCGGCATGCTGCCCGAAGCTATCAGCTCGGCGAAACCGCGTATGGAAGTGAGGGGCGTATTCATTTCGTGAGTGACGTTGGAAATGAATTCGTCTTTGCTTTGCTGCGCTGCGCGGACGTATTCGTTTTTCCAGTTTATGACGTCCACCACCGGTTTGAGCTCGGGATGCTTTGCCTCTATCTTTTTGTTGTTGCCGATGGCTTCCATCGCCAGCTCTTTTACGGGACGAAGTATGAACGAAGTCGACAGCCATGTAAACAACAGGCAAACCACGATATCCACGAGTATGAATATCGCAAGGTTGGGGAGCACGGTCGCAAGCATGCTGCCGCGGGAAATGAGCTCGGCAGTGAGACGCACCATTCTGTTGCCGAATACTTTACAGAGATGTTCGTAAGTATGTCCGTCGTTTACGGACGGGGAAGAGTAGGCGTAATTATTGCCGCTCGCGAGCGCTTTTTGTATATCGGCGGAGTCGGGGGAAGTGCCCGTAAGACCCTCCAACGTCGAATCCGTGACTACGCCGCTCATATCGAATACGGTGACGAAAGTGCCGTCCACGATGTCCGCTATCTCCGCCGCAGCTTCGTTTCCGTCTCTTTCTTCGGTAAGGGACTTGACGTACAGTTCCATCTGCGCCTGCAGACGTGCGTTCACATCGCCTTCGATCTGGGCGTAATACACCTCGTTGGACGTAAAGGCGAAGAACAGCAGGATGAACAGCGTGATGAACAGCGATGTAAGTAATATGCGCTTGCTCATTTGAGAAATTTATACCCCGCTCCGAAAACCGTTTCTATGCCCTGTACGCCGAGTTTACGCAGGCGGGCGATGTGGATGTCGACGGTGCGCGTTTCACCCTCGTCGTACCCCCATACGGCGGTCAGCAGCTTATCGCGGGATATCACCGAACCCGCATGTTTGATGAGATAGGCGAGCAGCTTGAATTCCATGTTGCTCATGCTCACGGGCTTACCGTCTATCGCGACGGACATCGTGCGCTCGTTTATCGTGATGTTGCGCACGGAGATCTCATCCGCGGCGCCGAGACGCCTGAAAGCGGCGTTGACGCGTGCCGTCAGTTCGAGCACGCCGAAAGGCTTTGTTATATAGTCGTCCGCGCCGAGATTGAACCCTTTTACTTTATCGTTTTCTCTGCTCATCGCGCTGAGCATTATGCATACCACCTGAGGGTGTGACTTTCTCAGCTCGGACAGAACGTCGTAGCCGTTACCGTCGGGCAGCATGATATCGAGAAGGACTACTTTGGGTTCTTTACGCGCCACGCCTTCGTAAAACGCATCCACCGTATTGAAACAGGATACGTCTATCTCCGCGAGCTCGAGACTGTAAGTCACGAGGTCGCAGATACTCTTGTCGTCTTCAAGCAGATAAAGTGTTTTTTCCATTACTCACGTTTTGCCGCGTCGTCATTCGAACGCGTGTGCAAGATTGAGTATGTGGTCCGCCGCGCGTTCGAGGTTGCCTACGAGGTTTATCAATATGCTACTCGACTGAGGCTTGCACTTGCCCTCGTTAAGGCGCTTTATGTGGTTGTCTATTATATGCCGTCTGAGCGTGTCGATCTCCGCTTCCACTTCCTCCGCACGCACGGACGCGG
The DNA here is from genome assembly GCA_019113275.1 of Candidatus Protoclostridium stercorigallinarum. Classification (GTDB taxonomy): domain Bacteria; phylum Bacillota; class Clostridia; order Christensenellales; family Pumilibacteraceae; genus Protoclostridium; species Protoclostridium stercorigallinarum. The sequence goes on along the minus strand of DXHS01000026.1, from coordinate 23,037 downwards.
TCACGTCGGTGCCGTCGAAAGCGAGCATACTTTCGGAGAACAGCCGATCGACTTTGTCGCTCATGAGCTTTATCTCTTCGATCACCTGATCGGAGAATTCAAGCCCGTCGTTGACGTAGTGATTGGTGTATTTCACCATGTTGTCGGCAAGATCCGCGATACGGAGCGCGTCCGCTATCGCCGCGTGCATGGCGGTGACCGACTTTTCGTCGCCGTACGAGACCTCGCTCGAAGAGAGTTTTATGAGGAATTGCGTAAGGCGTTTTGCCGCTTCGTTTATCTTGCCTATGTGCTCGCGCACTTTTTCCGCTCCCGGCATATCTTTGGCGTAGAAGCAGGAAAGTCCGTCTTTGAGCGTCTGCACAGATTCGGCTGCGATACGTCCGATCTCTTTCTTTGCCTGCAATACAGCGATCGCGGGAGTCTCGAGCAGACGGTCGTCGAGGAAAGTGACTTCTTTCTTTTTCTGCTCACCCTTTTTGTCGCGTATGATAAGGCAGGCGAGCTTGACAAATACATTTATGAAAGGGAAGAACAGCAGCACGCATACCGTATTGAAGAAGGTATGAAACATCGCTATCTGCGTCGCGGGCGCGTTGGCGAACAGCGCCTGGAACGTCATGCGGTTGAAGTCGTCCCATATCAGCAGCATGATCGTAAACAGTATCGTGCCGAATACGTTGAACATCAAGTGTATCAGCGCGGCGCGCTTGGCGTTGGTGTTCGCGCCTATCGCGGAAAGTATCGCGGTGATACATGTACCGATGTTGGTACCGAGTATGAGGAAGAGCACGCTGTTCCCGCCGTCGCCGATGATGACGTTACCGCCGGATACGAGCGCGACTATGATGGACGTGACCGCGGACGACGATTGCACGAGAGCCGTGAATCCCATGCCGAGCAGTATGAGCAGGAAAGGATTGGATATCGCCTGGAGCGCGTCTACGAACCACTGGGACTGTTTGAACACGTCCATGGACGTACTCATCACGTCCAGCGCGACGAACACGAGTCCGAGCCCGCCGAGTATCATGCCCACGGTCTTGACCTTGTCGTTTTTGCACAGCATATCCATGAATATGCCGATCGCCGCAAGAGGGAGCAGGAACGCCGCGAATTCGAAAGCGCTGAGCGCCGCTATCTGTGCTGTTATCGTTGTACCTATGTTCGCGCCCATGATGACGGCTGTCGCCATGGTAAGCGACATCACTCCGGCATTGACGAAACCTACCGTCATGACCGTGGTGGCGGACGAAGATTGGATTATGGTCGTCGTTACCAATCCTATCCCGAGGCCCGCGAAACGGCTCGTTCCCGAAGTTTTGCTGAACCATCCTCTGAGCTTATCGTTGGCGAGCTTTTCGATGGATTCCGAAAGCACTTTGAAACCGTAAAGCAGAACGCCCAGACCTCCGAGCAGTCCCATCACGGCGACAACATAATCCATGGGCGGTATGCCGGAAGCCGCAGCATCCGCCGCCGTTACAACTTGCAATGACATAGCAGTCTCCCTCTTCTTTTGAAGCGTATATGTTTTTCCCGTTACAACGGATATATGCCGAAAGCTCTTCGGATATGTCCTTTACAATTGTACCTTATTTTCGATATAAATGCAACGGATTTTCGGTAGCTTGCGAATAAAAAAGTCCGTATAAAATACGCCGCATGAGTCCATCATCAAAGTATACGAAAAAGGAGGACATATATGTCATTCGATCCATTCAAAGAAAAAGGCGAAAAACCCGCTTCCTATGAAAATTGGAAGCAGCTCTGGCCGCGTGCCTACGACAAGAACGCGACCGACCCAAAAACGAAGATGCGCGTGATACTGATGAACGGCACGGAATTCGAGGCGCAGTGGTTCCTGCACAACATGGCGCGCCACACGGCGGATAACGATCTGCGCCGCGAGCTTGCGGTGCTGCGCCGCTGCGAGCAGCAGGAGCAGAAAAAGCTGTCATATCTAAAACCGATAGATGAAACCATCCTCGAGACCACGATAGCCTACGAGCAGCTTGCGGTGGAACTTACGGCGCTGATGGCGAGGAGGGAGAAGGACAGAACGGTAAAACGCGCGCTCGATTTCGCTCTTCTCGAGGATTTCGATCACTTGTACCGTTATGCCGATCTTCTGGAAATGGACAGCGGCATACGCGCCGAAATGCTCGTAGGGAAGAAAACGGAGATCATGCCCGGGCGCCCCACGGTATCCGAACACCGTTTTCCCACGGACGACGTCAAAAAAGCGCTGCCGAAAAATGCGTCGATGCTCAGTAAACTGCATACGATGATAATAACGGCTGCCGAGCAGCAGACGATGAACTTCTATATGAACTGCGGTACCTTCTACGGCGCGAGCGAGCTGGGCAGGCGCCTTTTCCTCGAAATAGGAATGATAGAAGAGCAGCACGTTTCGCTTTACGAATCGCTTCAGGACGCGTCTACGACCTGGCTGGAATGTCTGCTCATGCACGAGTATACCGAATGCTATCTGTATTACTCCATGCTCAGCGACGAGACGGACGACTATATCCGCGGCATCTGGTCCGACCATCTGACGCGCGAGATCGGTCATCTGCACGCGGCTGCGGATCTTCTCGAGCGCTACGAACACAAGCACTGGTCGCAGGTCATCCCCGAAGGCGCTTTCCCCGAACTGCTGTCCTTCAGCGAAGCCGAGGGAGGAAACATGGAGTATATACGCAAAGTCCTCAAAAATACCGTAGAACTCACCGCGTCGGGAGAGGACTATGTGCCCGCCTGCGAAGTAAAAGACGATTCGCCCTTCCGTCGTTATAACCGCAAGGTGAACGGCGCGGTAGCGAGCGTCGCGAGCCACAAGGTCATCGACCGATATATCGCCGAGGCGGGTGAAGACTACCGCTTCCAGGTAAGCGCTCATCCCGTGCCCGCGCTGCGCGACAGAACGTGCGACAATACCGAAGTCGGCAGGAGCACGGAAACCGCAGGCGAGTGCGACGACAACAAAGGACGCAGGAAAAATTAAGGCGTCGCGCGCCGCGCTATCGTCGCGTTATCCTTGCTTTTTGTCCGGCGCAGTGATATAATATATAAAAATCGTAAACGGAGATTCGCAATGTTCCTCAATGTAAGCGCGGAGACCGCGACGGAAGAAACGAGCTGGTCGGATAAGCTGGCGTCCATGTTTACCGAACAATGGTGGGTGTTCCTTGTCACGCTCGCGATCGTGCTGGTCGTGATGATAGTGATAAAGATACTCACCAAAGGCAGGATATTCAAGATCCGCACGATAATCAAAGTGGCGATAAACTGCGTCATCGCTTTCGTGCTGCTCTTCCTTATCAATACCATAGGTTCGATATTCGGCTTCGCGCTCGTCCCCAGATGGTGGTCGTGGCTGCTCATAGGCATATTCGGCGTACTCGCCGTCATATTCCTCTTTGTGGCATACTTCGTCTGGCCGGGCATGTTCACGGCGTGAGCCGCATAAGAAAAGACCGTAAAAGACGCGCAACGGCGTTCTGCCGTTGCGCGTCATGTTTTTATTTGTTTATCCTTTTGGCTTTCGCGGTAAGCGACAGCAGCGATACTCTGTACACGGCTGTGCGCGAAAGCGAACGTCCGATCTCAGCGTCGAAATCGCGCATGTTGGCGGGGCAGTATTTTTCGGAGAGCATCCGCAGCGCCGCGATCTTTTCTTCGTCCGTTCGGACGAGGGATATTTCGCCCGTCGCTATCGCGCTCTCGTAAGCCGTAGTGAACTCATCTTCCGCGGCTCTTACGTCGCCTACGAATACCATGCGGACTTTTGTCCCGTCCGCGAGCAGCTCCGTTTTTCGTCCCGCCATGGCGCTGTGGAAGTATACGTCGTTGCCGCTTCGGCACACCGAAAGCGGAACGGAGTAGGGCACTTCGCCGTCGGCAACGGAAAGGACGGCGTATTCGCATTTATCTATGACCGCGAGACCTTCATCGCGGCTTATCTCTCTGTCGCGTCTTCTCATGAGAGCATATTATCATAAACGCACGTCCGAAGTCAAGCGCGTAAAGGCGGGACATGATATATCCCGCCTTTAAGTGTTTACTCGTTATCGGTCAGCCGACGTCTCCGGAAAGAGTGCCGCGTAAAGCCGCATATTCCGCTATGCCTATTATCACGGCGACTCCCGCGAAAACATACAGGGTGATCGAAAACGGATCGGCGTAGTCGCCGCTCATCCTCGTGATAACAAAGGCGAGCGCGATCATCACCATCGCGGTGCGCAGGAACGAGAGCATTATGCCCATCGCCGTTACTTCCGCGTTTCTTGCTTCCGGTCTGTTGCTTGCGAGTAAGTTCATACGGATATCTTTCCCCGTCGTCGGGCGGATTATTCGCCGGCAGCGGGTTGCCAAAAAACGACAATTTCCGCTCGTCTTCCGCATATCTTTATTGCGGAGGTATATCATGGTATTCGAAAGTTTTCTGGCGTTCCTCGGTAAGGTATTCTGTTTTTCCGCGTACATAAAGAACAATGATTCTTTTCCCGGACCGCTTTCCGAAGAGGAGGAGAGGGAATATCTGGAAAAGAGCGCGGCGGGGGACGAGAACGCGCGCGATATGCTGATAAGGCACAACCTGCGCCTCGTCGCGCATGTAGTTAAAAAGTACGGCGGGGCGGGAGAAGCCGACGATCTGATATCCGTCGGCAGCATAGGTCTGATTAAAGGTATACGCACATACAAGAGCGGTAAGGGCAGCCGTCTTGCCACATACGCCGCCAGATGCATAGAAAACGAGATACTGATGTACATACGCGCAAACAAAAAGCACAGGTGCAACGTATCGTTGTCAGAATCGGTGGGAACGGACAAAGACGGCAACGATATAACCCTTATAGACGTGCTTTCCGTGCCGGCTGAGACCGTTCTCGAAGAAGTGGAGAACAAAGTGCTCATGGAAAAGATACGTGAATGCGTGAATGAACTGCCGTCGCGCGAGCGGCTGATAATCACCATGCGCTACGGGCTCAACGGCGCGCTGCCGTGCACACAGCTCCAGGTGGCGGAAAAGCTGAAGATATCCCGTTCGTACGTATCGCGTATAGAGAAGAAAGTGCTTTCGGAGATAGCCGCAAGACTGAAAGGCGGCTGAACCCGAAATATTTCACGGTTTTTTGTGATAAAGCGATAAAACGCACTTCAAACGATTGCGTTTTCTTTGCCGTTTTGGTATGATATCGTAGAAAAAACTCAAGAGGAAACCTTTATGATGTGGATCCTTTATCTGGTCGTGCTCCTCGTATATTTCGGAGTCATGATCTTCATAGGAGTCAGGACGCGTGCGAGCGCGCGTTCGGTGCAGGGCTTCGTACTCGGCGGCCGTTCGGTAGGACCGTGGCTCTCGGCGTTCGCATACGGCACTTCTTATTTCTCCGCCGTGATATTCATCGGCTATGCCGGTCAGTTCGGCTGGAATTTCGGTATCGCGGCAACGTGGATAGGCGTGGGCAACGCAGTGATAGGTTCGCTGCTTGCGTGGGCTGTGCTCGGCAGACGGACGCGTATCATGACCCGTCAGCTCGATTCGGCGACCATGCCCGATTATTTCGGCAAGCGCTTCGGCGACGATAAACTCAAGATCGCCGCGTCCGTGATAGTGTTCGTATTCCTTATCCCATATACGGCGTCGCTGTATAAAGGGCTCGGCAGCCTTTTCACCATCGCTTTCGATATACCGTACTTCGTATGCATAATCGTGATGGCGATTGTGACTGCGGTATACGTGCTCATCGGCGGCTATATGGCGACGGTCTGGAACGACTTCGTGCAGGGCATCATCATGCTCGTGGGCATCGTAGTGATAATAGCCGCAGTGCTCATGAACTTCGGAGGTTTCACCGAAGCGATAAATTCGCTGTCCCAGATCTCGGCGGGCGGGCAGGAAGGCGCGTATACTTCCTTTTTCGGCCCCGACCTCTACGGGCTGATCATGGTCGTTATCCTTACCAGCCTCGGCACATGGGGACTGCCGCAGATGGTCCAGAAATTCTACTCGGTCAAGACGGACGGGGGAGTGCGCAAAGGCATGATCATAAGCACGATATTCGCGCTCATAGTCGCGGGCGGATGCTATTTCCTCGGCGGCTTCGGCAGGCTGCTGGACAGTGCGAACATCTACGACGCAAACGGGGGTCTGCTTTTTGACGAGATAGTCCCCGAAATGATAAATTCCCTCGGGATGCCCGTCATAATGGCGCTCGTGCTCGTGCTCGTCGTGGCGGCGTCCATGAGCACGCTCTCTTCGCTCGTTATGAGCTCCAGTTCCACGATCACCCTCGATCTTATCAAAGGCGGCGTAAAAAAAGATCTTTCGCATAAGGGACAGATGTCGCTTATCCGCATATTCGTCGCCCTGTTCATAGTGATAAGCGCGGTCATCGCGATAGTCTACGACGAGTTCGGACTGTCGTTCATCGCTCAGATGATGGGCGTGAGCTGGGGAGCTCTCGCGGGCGCGTTCCTTGCGCCGTACCTTTACAGCCTGTATTGGAAACGTACGACGAAGGCGAGCTGTTACGCCTGCTTCGTGTTCGGCGTGGCGATAAGCCTCGTCGCGCTCGTGATATCCATGAACGCGGGCAATCTGCCGCAGGGTTTTAAGGAGTCGTTCATTTACGAGTATTTCTTCTCGTCGTCCATATACGTCGGTAGCTGGACGATGATCGCGGGATTCATCATCGTTCCCGTGGTGTCTCTGCTCACGAAAGCTCCGGGCAGGAAACTTCTCGACGAGCTGTTCGAGCCTCTGCGTCTCATGAACGAGGAGACCGAAATGCTTTCCGACAGATTCCTCGGCATCCGCGGCAAAGTGACGATAAACGGCGCGGAGCATACCGCGGAGAACGTGCAGAACGAGTCCGGCGAAGAGCGGAAAGAATAATGCGCGTGCATTTCGCCGCACGCGGCGGAAAACACATCTTATCGGCGACCAAAGACCCGCTCGGTTGATCCGGGCGGGTCTTCGATATGCGAGAACGATCTGTAAGCCGAATTCTGTCTGGGACGGCTATCTGTCTCGACCGCACGTTACCGTACGGTTCCAGCGATATGGGAGGGAGGGCGGACGACCCGTTTCCCTCGATCTTGCACCGGATGGGGTTTACATGGCGCCCCGCGTTACCGTGGGGCCGGTGAGCTCTTGCCTCGCCGTTCCACCCTTACCGGACGATGAAGCCCGGCGGTATATTTCTGTTGCACTTTCCTTGGAGTCGCCTCCACCGGTAGTTAGCCGGCATCCTGTCCTGTGGTGTTCGGACTTTCCTCGGCTCATGCCGCAGCCGTCCGATCGTCTCGCCCGTATATTATACAACGGGCGCGCAATAAAATCAAGCGTTATAAGCGTATCCAAACGGGGAATAATCGGTTTGTGACAGTATTGCTTATAGTTATCGCAGTGATATTTTCGGCAGCCGCGGCTGCGGTCGCCGCATGCGTCTTTGCCGTGAACTCCCGCGGCGAAGCCTTTGTGCTGCCCGCTCCGCTTTCCGAACGCGAAATGCTTGCGGCGGTGCGCTCGCTCACGGGCGCGGATGAACGCGGGACCGCGCGGGCAAACTTCGCTCTTGCGGCGGGGTACCTGAAGCGCGCATACCGCATGCTCGTCGTCAAGTCGCATTCGGGCGAGGAGCTTGAAGATTACGAGCGCATTTTTGCGGATAATTACATGAACATACTTATCGCGGAGCGCGAGGTCGGAGATGCGCTGCCCGCGCTGTCCCGGCTGCCCGTGCGGAAAGAGGGCGGCATTCTCGCCTTTGCGTCCGTAGTCGTGCGCAGCACGGGCGGAGCAACCGATCCCGAGGTATTTGCCCGCTGCGCGGCGATGCTGGGCGCGAAGAAGAGCCTGACGTGGAACGAATTGAAAGCACTGCGGCCTGCGCTCAGACTCGCGCTGCTCGAAACGGCGGCGGTGTATGCGTCCAAGATGCTTTTTCGTCGTCGGCTCGCCGTGCGCGCGGCAAAAGACGCAAAGCGGGGCAAAGCCGCGCCTGCTCTCTGCGCGTATGCGTCTTATGTGCGCGCATATTCCGCAGGCGGTGATATCCCCGAGGGCAGGGACGCGTATTCCGCCGCCGCGGAAGACGACGCCATGCTTGCGGAGTACGCCGCAGGTATGGAACTGCTTGCCGCAGCTCTGCGGCGCGACGTAGTTACCGACGAACTTCTCGTATCTCTTTCATCGCCAGCCGAGATATATCTTTCCGGCGGCTGCGCGTTCGAAGATCTGTCGCTGCGCACGCGGACGGATATGCTCATGCTCACGGGCAGATATGCTGAAAAGCGCAAGGTGAGCGAGGAACGCGCCGCGCGCGAAGTAGTCGAAAGGTCGAGAGCGGAAGGAAAGGATATATCCGAATATCTCATTCCGGACGCGCCGCGATATATGCTTGCCGTGCGGCTTTGTCTGTCGATAGTCCTTACCGCGTCGACGGTAGCGGCAGCCGTCGCATCCGTGCCGCTCACGGGGGCTGTCGCCGCGATATCGGCGGCTCCCGCGATAATGTACGCGTATTCCGCGCTGCTTTTGCGCATCCTTGCCGGCGCATTCCCGCCGGTTCCCGTGCCCGAGATGAAGGAAACGGGGAACAGAAGCACGGCGATAGTGATATGCGTCGCATTGCGCTCGCGCGGCGATCTCGAAAGCGCGTTCGGGAAATTGATGACTCTCGAACATACCGCCCGCGAAAAGATATTTTCTTACGGCATACTTGCCGATATCGTATCGGGCGAATACACTGCGGAGGAAGCGGAGAAGGACGCGCGGCGGCTCATCCGAGGCAAACGCACGTTTTTTCTTCTCAGAAAAAGCGCAGTCGGGCGCAAACGCGGCGCGCTTTCGGCGTTCAATAAATCCGTACTCACGGGCGACATGTCGGCATACGCGGTCACGGCGGGCAGACCGAAAAAATTCGAGTACGTCATAACGCTCGACTCGGATACTTCGCTCACGGACGCCGAACGCCTCGTGCGTATAATGGAGCACCCGTATAACAGGCGGTACGCGGTGATGTCTCTCGATATGCGCCCTTCGCTCGGCGGCATGACCACGCCGCTGTCGGCGCTCGTTGGCGGAGACGGGGGACTTGTCAGATACGGAGGTGCATGCGGCGCTCTCCGACGGCTGCACGGCTATACCTGCTATTGCGGTAAAGGCATATACCGCGTGCGGGAATTTTATGAGCGCGCGGGCAAAACGCTCCCCGAAGACAAGCTGCTCAGCCACGATCTTATAGAAGGCGCTCTCGCCGGTTGCGGCGGATCGGGAGTATGCGCGCTCGAAGAGGCTCCCCGCACATCGGGCGCATACTGGTCGAGGTTGGAACGCTGGATGCGCGGAGACATACAGTCTTTGCCGTATTTCCGCAGGAACGCACCTGACGATGGCGGCGGCAAACGAGGTATCTCCGTTCCCGCCGCGGCAAAGGCGGCAGCCGCCGAAAACGTTCTCGGCATCGTTTATGCGCCGATGTCGCTCATTTCGCTCGTCCTCGCGCTCGTTTCGGGCGCGATCCCGCTGCTCGTTCTTCCGCTAATGCCGCAGGTATGCGAGATCGTCACGGCGTGTACGGGACTCTTCCGTTCTCCCGTGAAAGCCGCACGCTCGGCAGCGCATGCCGCATTGTCCGCGGTATATCTGCCGCACAGGGCATTCGTGAGCATGACCGCCGTGACCGCGGCGCTCGTCAGTATGATCCGAGGTAAAGATCTTCTGCGCTGGAACGTATATTCTCCGTCCGGAGACGGCCGTCCGCTGTTCGTCGCGAACTTTATCGCGGGCGCGGTGTGCGCGACGATTTTCGCTTTTACGTCGCATGCGGCGGCGATCGTCGTCGCGGCGGTGTTTTTCGCCGCGTTGCCTCTCGATCTTTTTCTGTCGCGGGAGAAGAAAGTCCGTGCACTGCGCGACGGTTTTCTGCTGTCGCTTGCAGGGAAGACGAGCAGGTATTTCGCCGAAGCGCTTGCCGCGGGCGGCGATCTTCCGCCCGACAATCACGACGAGGATAACGGCTGGGCAATGCGGTCTTCGCCGACGGATATGGGCATGGCGATGTCGGCTGCGGTATGCGCGGCAGATATGGGGATCATAAGCGAAAACGAGCGGGACAGAGCTGTGGCGAAAGTACTTTCGGGCATAGACCGCGCGGAAAAATTCCGCGGCTGCCCGTATAATTGGTACGATGTGAGCGGCAGGCCGCTCCCGCCGAAGTACGTATCTTCGGTAGACTGCGGGAACCTTCTCGCGGCATTGATCCATGTTATGAGCACGGGCGGCGAAAACGCGGAAAAAGCCGGGCGCCTTGCCGAAAATATGGATATGAGTTTTCTGTTCGACGATAACGGCTTGCTGCATATCGGTTGCGATACGGATAAAATGTGCCTCGACGAAGGGAAGTACGATCTGCTTGCTTCCGAATGCGCACTTTCTTATCTCGTTGCGTTTGCGACGGGTAAGTGCGACGATAAAGGGTATCGCACTCTTTCGCGGCTCGCGCTGAGCGGCGCGGGCAGGACGCTCGCGTCCTGGACGGGAGGAGCGTTTGAATACATGCTTCCGCTTCTGTATTTCCGTGCGCCCGAGAGATCGCTGCTTTCCGTGAGCGCGGCGGGCGCGGTAAGGATGCAGAGAAAATACGCCGCGTACTGCCGCAGTCCGCTGTGGGGCGCGAGCGAATCGTTGTACGGAGAAAAATATTCGAACGGCGACAGTAAATACAAAGCGTTCGGGGCGCCATCGGCTGCGCTGTCGATGTGCGGCGACAGGGCGGTCTTCGCGCCGTACGCTTCGGTCATGTGCGCGGGAGTGAAACGAAAATATGCCGGCGAGCTTCGTCGCATGCTTGAAAAATACATGTCGCCGTTCGGGCTTTACGATTCTCTGGATCTGACGTCGGGAAGCGTGCAGCGCGCGTGTATGACGCATCACCAGGGGATGATAATGCTCGCGCTGTGCGAACTGATCGCACCCGGGAAAACGTATGAAAGGATGTCCGGGCACCCCGGTGTGCGCGCGGCGTCGCTTCAACTCGAAGAACCGTCGGACGCGCTCCGCGGCGCTCTCCGCAAGCCCGCGCCGACAGCCGCCGAAGAATCTCCCGCGGAAGAAAAACACGCGTATCTCCGTAGCCGCATGCCGGACATAAATTTACTTTCGAGCGGAGACTATCGGCTCATTCTTGATGCGGGCGGGCGCAGTGCGAGTTATGTAGGTAACGTCTGCGTGTCCCGTTTCGACGATCTCCGCGGACTTGCCGTTACAGCCGTCGGAGGCGGGGAAACGGCAGATCTTACGGCTGCCGACGAGTGCATTCACCTCGCTCACGCTTCGATATACCGCTCACGTGCCCGAAGGTTCGAAGCGGAAGTACTTGCCGCCGTTCTTCCCGGGCATAATGCGGAACTTCGGCGGATAACATTGAGAAACAAAACTAAAAGACCGATAGTTATGTCTGTCATAGTACAGGTTACGCCTTGTTTGACGGACAGAATGGCGGATCTTGCGCATAAAACGTACTCCCGAATGTTTATTCAGACGTTCCGTGACGGAAAAATCGACTGCGTCAGGGCAAAAAGGCGAGGTTCGGAAACGCAGGCGGCGCTGAAAATTTATCTGCCGGCGGAGTATTACGGTGACGAGCGCAATATGCTCGGCGGACGCGCTCCGCGCTTCGGGATGACTACGGAGTGTATCCTCGGCGGCAGGACAAATATTGTCGTCGCGCCGCTCTGTCAGCGAACGTTCGATATAGTGCTCGCGTGCGGCGACAGGTATGATACGGATAACGTTTTGCGTCTTTGCGGCGACAGCGGGTATATCGACGGCAGGCTTGCCGCGGCACGCGCGGCGGGAAAAAAGAACGCGATACCGGCGGTGTGGAGAGACGTCGCCTCCGCGCTGATCTTCGGCGGCGCGGAGAACGGCGCTCCCCGCAAACTCACTCTCGTCGCGACGGATATCGGTCTGACGCGCGCGCTTGCCGCGATGAAATATCTCGGCGAAGCGGAAAAGTTCGGGGCCGCGTTCCGCCTGACGGTGCTTTGCCGCATAAAAGCCGCGTACTCGTCGTCGGGCAGAATCCGACTGTACGATGCCGCTTCGCGCATGGGCGGGTGCTGCAGCATAGAGGACATATCGGCAGGCATGACCGAAGACGGCGAACGCGCTCTTGCGGAAGGTACGGACGTGCGCTCGCTAACGAATCTGCCTTTGCCTCCGTTCCCGAAGACATGTGGCAAAGGAGCTTATCCGTCGTTGCCGCCCGCGGGCATACCTCTTCGCACCGCGCTCGGTATAGGCGGCTTTACCGATGACGGCGAGTATTTTATAGACGCGGCTACTCCGTCGCCGTGGTACAACGTGATGAGCGACGGCTCGGTCGGCTGTCTGGTTTCCGACAAAGGTGAGTATACCTTCGCGTCGAATTCGCGCGAGGAAAAGCTGACGAGACATTCGTGCGACGAGCTCGGCGATCTTCACGGCGACGGGATCGTTCTCGGCGAGAACGGAGCTATATGGAGCCCTTCGCGCTCGGCGCTCATAGGCGGAAAGGATGACTGCACAGTGCTGCATTCACCGGGATATACCGTTCTCGGCACGGGATATGCTTCGCTTGCGGTCACGCGCACGGTGTTCGTTCACGGCGGCGCAAAGTACAGCGTAGTGCGTGCGGAGAACAGGACGTCGAAGCGCAGGACGGTGCGTGTCATGTATTTTGCCGAACTCGTGATGGGAGACATGCGTCAGCGTACCGCGGGAGGTATTTCGAGGACGCGCGAGGGAAACGCTCTGCATGCGCGCTGCGGCGATCTCGACGCGTATCTCACGGCGACGAAGGAACCCGAGTCTTTCGCGCTTTCGTCCGAAAGTTACCGCGACGGCTCGGGCAGGATCCGTACATGCGAGCCGCGCGAGGCGAACGGTTTGACCCCCGCGCTCGCACTGTCCGTTAAACTTTCGCTGCCTCCGCACGGATGCGGAGAAGTGACGTTCGCGCTTTCTACGAAAAAAGTATGCGTTACCGAAAGCGGCGCTGCGGCGGCATTTGAGGAAGTGAAAAGCAAATTTGCTCATCTGCCCGAGGCGGAAAGCAACGAGGCTCCCGTCGGGTACTATCTCAAATGGCTCTCTTATCAGGCGTATATCGCGCGCTTTACCGCCAAGTGCGGGTTTCAGCAACCGGGCGGCGCTACCGGCTTCCGCGACGCATTGCAGGATTCGTCCGCGATACTCGGTTTCCGCCCGAAGGAAGTACGTAAACTGCTCGTTGCGTGCGCCGCGCACCAGTTTGAAAGCGGCGACGTTATGCATTGGTGGCACGAACCCGCTACGGGCGTCCGCACCCGTATCTGCGACGACAGGCTGTTCCTGCCGTGGGCGCTCGCCGAGTATATATCCTATACGGGCGACAGCGGCGTGCTGAACGAGATCGTTCCGTACCTCGAAGACGTGCGCATACCCGACGGAGAAAACTCCGTATACGGGAGTATGAGCGAGAGCCGCCGCAGAGTCAGCGTGCGCGAACACGCCATGTCCGCGATACGTTCGGTCAAACTGTCCGAGCGGGGGCTGGTCCTCATGGGCAGCGGTGACTGGAACGACGGGATGGACGGCGTGGGCGCGGGAGGAAAGGGCGAGAGCGTTTGGTGCTCGATGTTCCTTTACTATGTCGCGGGCAGGTTCTTGCTTTACTCGGCGGACGGCGACAGACATTATCTCGCAACTCTGCGCAGCAGGCTCCTGCCTGCGATAGCCGCGTGCCGCAGGAGCGACAGGTACGTCCGCGCATACGACGACGAGGGCAGGGCGATCGGAACGGAAGAGTACGACGAGTGCTCGTCCGACCTTCTCGTCGCAGCATGGTCGGTGCTGTCCGGCGTAGAGCGCGGAGACGGAGCGCGCGAGATACTGAACGCGGCATGGGCGCGTCTGCACGACGGAGAGCATAAGCTGCTCAGGCTCCTTTGGCCGCCGATAACGGACAGGAGCGTCGGGTATATAGCGGATTATCCGCCCGGAGTGCGCGAAAACGGCGGACAGTATACGCATGCGGCGGTATGGTTCTTGCGGGCGATGTACGATGCAGGACAGGACGAAAAGGCGAACGGACTGCTGCTCGAGCTGCTTCCGTGCACGCACACCGCGGATGTCGAAGGCGTGGAGACATACCTTAAAGAGCCGTACGTCATAGCCGGCGACGTGTATTCGGGCGAGCTCGCGGGGCGCGGCGGTTGGACGTGGTATACGGGGGCTGCCGGCTGGATGTACCGAACGCTGCTCGAATACTATTACGGTGTGACCGTAAAAGGCGACGCCGTGACGTTCCGCCCGCGCATGACGCACGGTAAAGCGGATCTCAGGCTGCGTATCAAAGGTACTGCGTTCACGCTTTCGATCGTGGCGGAAGGCTGCGGAGAGCGCGAGCTGAAGATAGACGGCGTGAGTTATTCGTCCGATCGGTTCCGCATAGCTTCGCTGGAAGGCAGGCATGTAAGTATAACGCGGGCAAGAGAGAGGCAGCGCAATTCATAAATGATCCGACCGATCCGTTGTTCAACGCAACGATGCCCGTAAACCGCGGAAGTGCGGCGCCCGCGCGAATATTGTTGACATTTGCGCCTGCATGAAGTATAATACGGGCAAATGGACGATCTGTTCACAATGGCTGCCGGCAATATGATGGCTCCTCTCGCAGAGAGGATGCGGCCGCATACGCTCGCCGGATTCATAGGGCAGAAGCATCTCGTTTCTCCCGATTCGCTGCTTGCCCGAGCGATACGGACGGACAAGCTGGGCAGCTGCATATTCTTCGGCCCGCCCGGAACGGGCAAGACCACGCTCGCTTCCATAATAGCGGAGACGACTCACGGCGCGTTCGCCAAAATGAACGCGGTCTCGTCGGGCGTCGCGGATGCGAAAAAGCTCATAGACGAGGCGCGCGACCGCCTGAAGATGTACGGCAAGCGGACGTATCTGCTGCTCGACGAGTGTCACAGGTGGAACAAGGCGCAGTCGGATTGCGTGCTTTCCGCGATAGAGGACGGCAGCATAATTTTCATCGGCTCGACGACGGAAAATCCGTATGTGTCGATGACCAACGCTATCGTTTCGCGCTGCCGCGTGTTCGAGCTCAAACCGCTGACGGACGACGATATAAAAACGGGTCTGCTCCGCGCGATATCCGACAAAACTAACGGCTACGGCAATCTTAAACTTACCGTTACCGACGAAGCTCTTACGCATTTCGTGTGGGCGGCGAGCGGGGATCTGCGCAGCGCTTTCGGTTCGCTCGAACTTGCGGTGCTCTCTACTCCGCCGGGCACGGACGGCAGTATAACGATAGACGGAAAGATAGCCGAACAGTCGGCGCAGAAGAAGATGCTGACCGTGGACGAGACGCTGTATTACGATATGCTGTCCGCTTTCTGCAAATCGCTGCGGGGGACGGCTCCGGACGCGGCTCTGTATTACGCGTTCCGCCTTATAGAAGCGGGATGCGATCCCATGCTGATATTCCGTCGGCTCATGGCGCACGCGGCGGAGGACGTGGGACTTGCAAACACCAACGCCCTCGTGGTCGCGGTGAGCGCATGCCAGGCTTACGAGCGGCTGGGCGCGCCGGAAGGGCTCATACCTCTTACCGAAGCGATAATCTGCGTGGCGACGTCGCCCAAATCCAATTCGGTGGTCGTTGCCCGCGACGCCGCGATAAAATGCGTGAAGGAGAGCGGAGACAGCGTGGTGCCTTATCAACTACGCAATTATCCCGAACATTCTCCCAACCGCGACGGCAGGACATACGTTTACCCGCATGACTTCGGCGGATACTTCAAACAGGAATACATGCCCGATTCGTTGATAGGAACAAAGTTCTATTTTCCCAAAACGGAGGGCGACGAACCGAGGATAGCGGCATTTTTAAGGCGCGTCGAGGATGAGATCGACGGCAAGGATAACGATCGATAACGACAACGGCGTCGCTTCCCGAAACGAAAGGAGAGCGGCGCGTTTTACCGTTTTTCGGGTATATTATATCAAGAGTTTCGCCCGAATAGTTCAATAAAAAGTCGTAATAGGTAAAATTACCGATTGCATTTTACGCACGTGCGTTATATAATAAAGTATGCCGCAACGGTGCGGACTTGTAGCAGAGAAAATGAATAAGATAAGGAAAAAACACATCCTCGCGGCTCTTATCGTTGCCGCGGTCGCCGCGGCGCTCATCGTCGGGATAATCCTGACGAACGGCAAAGGCGGCACCGATGAGGATATAAACGACGTCATGCGCGACGCCGTCCTGCACGAAGGCGACAGGATAAGGATAGGCGCGTTGGCGGTCAATCCCGGGCTTATCGGCGCATGGGTGACCGTGGCTGCGCTCTGCGTTTTTGCCGTCGTTTTCCGCATATTCGTATTTCCTCGCTTTAAGGAGTATCCCGGCAGGTTCCAGTCTGCCATCGAATCGGCGGTCGAGTATTTCGACAACCTGGCGACGAACGCCAACCGAAAACACCCGCTTTTTATCGGCGCATACATATTCGCCGCGGGCGCGTATATCTTCTTCGGGACTCTGCTCGAGCTTGTGGGTATTCCCGTACAGACGGTGAGCGGCGGTACCGTGTGCCTGCCCGCGCCGCTGTCGGACATAAATGGTGCGATATCTCTCGGCTGTCTGTCTTATCTCGTGATACTTCTCGGCGGGCTGCTGCTCAACGGTCCCAAAGGGATGCTTTCTGCGCTCAAAGATTTTTCGCTGCCCATATCCATGAGTTTCCGAATGTTCGGCGCGCTCCTCAGCGGCGCTCTCGTGACGGAACTCATATACTACTATCTGGCGCTCAGCTTCGTGCTCCCCGTATTCGTCGGAGTGCTGTTCACGCTCCTGCATGCGCTCGTACAGGCATATGTGCTCACGATGCTGACGGCGATGTTCTTCGGCGAATCCACCGAAAAACACGAAAAGATAAAAGAACATACGATATCCGATAACGCCGAGGGCAATGCGCCCGAGGCTGCGCGATAAAGAAAACCATTCAAGGAGAATACATCATGAAAAGAACGGATACCCTTACGGCTCTCCGCACCGCGCTTTTTGCGGCGGTACTTGCGGCTCTTGCGGGGCTCGTCATCGCACTTATAATGACTGCTGCGTCCTATTCGGGCACGTCGGCGGTCGGCGGAGTTTCCGCTCCCGAGACCGTTACCGTTTCGGCGGAAAACGACGAGGATATTGTCCTGATCACTTCCGCAGACGAAGGAACGCAGGAAACGACAGAGGATACGTCGGCGGACGAGGAAAACGACTCATCCAAGGATATAGCCAAAGCCATCGGCGCGTCCGCAGCCATCGCGGTAGCCGCGGGTGTAGGCGCTTTAAGCATGGCATTTGCGATATGCAAGACCAACGAGTGCATAGCGCGTCAGCCCGAAGCGGAGAGCAAACTCAGGAGCAATATGATGCTCGGTCTCATCTTCATTGAGACGGCTATCATATACGCGCTCATCGTAGGCATACTCGTAGTATTCGTGCTTTGACGCATAACGGAGAGATACCATGTCTTTGGGCGTAATGCTGTCCGCTTTGCCCCTCAATATAGACTGGCAGCAGATATTGCTCCACCTGCTCAATTTTCTCATACTTGCGGTGGTGCTCGGGCTGTTCGTCTATAAGCCCGTCAAGAAGTTCCTCGACGCGCGTAAAAAACGTTTCGAGGACAGGGAAAAGGACATAGCGGAAAAGAAAAAGAATGCCGAGGATATGCAGTCCGAATATGAACGCCGCCTTCACGGCGTGGACGACGAGATAGAGCATAAACGCGAAACTGCTCGTCGGGAAGCGGAAGAATCGGCAAAGCGCACGACGGACGCCGCGGATATGCAGGCAGCCGAAATACTTTCGCGCGCCCATTCGGGGGCGGAAGCGCAGAAACGCAAGCTGGTAAGCGAAGCGGGCGCGGATATTTCCGCAATGGTAGTCACCGCTACGGAAAAACTGCTTGCCGCGTCCCAGAGCGAGGAAACGGATTCGGCTCTGTACGACAGGTTCGTTTCGGAGAGTTCTTCGGGAGCGAGCGCGGAAGACCTTTCGGCGGGATCGCGCGAGGCGGAACTTGCCGCCCGTGCCGCCGACGCGGAGGCAGAGCGCATCATAAACGCCGCCCGCGTTGAAGCCGCAAAAGACGCGGACGAGATACTCGACGCGGCGAAGAGCGGACTTGCGGACGTGGTCGCCGCCGCGGCGGAAAAACTGCTGGACGATATAGGTACGTCAGATGACGCGGCGCTGTACGACAAATTCCTTGCCGAAGCCTCACGGAGTGACAGTAAATGAAAAAGAACGTAAATTCCGATAAACTGCACGCCCTGCTTTATTGTGTGACGCCGCCGACGGAGGAACAGAGGAAAGGGCTGCTCGGCTTTCTCGAAAGAAAGTATGGTCCTTCCGAGCTCGAGATCGTGAGCGATCCTTCGCTCAAAGGCGGTTTCGTGCTGCATGCGGGAGCGGACGTATACGATTGGAGCGTCAAAGGAAGACTGCGCCAGCTCCGCCGCAGCCTGGATATAGGCAATGCCGACGCGGATAACGTCATACCCCTGCTCAAAGAGAAGATCGCGTCTTTCGATCTCGACCGCAAGAGCGAAGAGCGCGGCAAAGTGATCTCCGTGGGCGACGGCATAGCCACTCTTTCGGGATTGGATAACGCGGAGTACGGCGAGATACTCATATTCGACAGCGGCGTAAAAGGAATGGTGCAGGATCTTCGCCCCGGCGAGGTCGGCTGCATACTTTTCGACGCCGAAAGCGAAGTCGGGCAGGGCAGCACCGCGGTGCGCTCGGGCAGAACTGCGGGCATGCCCGTAGGCGACGCGTTCCTCGGCAGAGTCGTGAACGCCCTCGGCGAACCCATAGACGGGCTCGGTGCGATAGAACGTGCGGGATTCGATCCCATAGAAACGCCCGCTCCCGGGATACTCGACCGTCAGCCCGTCAACAAGCCGCTCGAAACGGGCATGATCGCCATCGACTCCATGTTCCCGATAGGCCGCGGACAGCGCGAGCTCATCATCGGCGACCGTCAGACGGGAAAAACGACGATAGCCGTCGATACCATCCTCAATCAGAAAGGCAAAGACGTCATCTGCATATATGTCGCGATAGGGCAGAAGGCAAGCTCCGTCGCGCAGACGGTCGAAACATTCCGTCGCGGCGGTGCGCTCGCTTACACGAGCGTGGTCGTCGCCACGGCGTCCGATCCCGCGCCGCTGCAATATATCGCGCCGTACGCGGGCTGCGCTCTTGCCGAATACTTCATGAACGCGGGCAAAGACGTGCTCATCGTGTACGACGATCTTTCCAAGCACGCGGTCGCTTACCGTGCGCTCAGCCTGCTGCTCGGCAGGAGCCCGGGCAGGGAAGCGTACCCCGGCGACGTGTTCTATCTTCATTCGCGTCTGCTCGAGCGTTCGGCGCATCTTTCGGACGCAAAGGGCGGCGGCAGCATGACCGCGCTCCCCATAGTGGAAACGCAGGCGGGCGACGTATCCGCTTACATCCCCACTAACATCATCTCCATAACGGACGGGCAGATATTTCTCGAAAGCAATCTGTTCTTCTCCGGTCAGCGCCCCGCGGTCAACGTGGGACTGTCGGTATCGCGAGTAGGCGGAGCGGCACAGTTCAAAGCTCTGCGCAAAGCCGCGGGAACGCTCAGGATAGATCTCGCTCAGTACCGTGAAATGGAAGTTTTCACGCAGTTCTCCGGCGATCTCGACGAGGCGACCAAAGAACAGCTCGTTTACGGGCAGGGGCTCATGCGTCTGCTGCGCCAGCCTCTGCATTCGCCGATGAGCCTTTCGGATCAGGTGATAACGCTCGTCGCCGCGATGGAAAAGGCGTTTGTTTCCGTTCCTCCCGCGGATATCAAGAGCAAGCAGCGCGAGATGCTGGATAAATTTTCCGCCTTCCATGCGGAGATAATCGACGAGATCAACGATAAAAAAACGCTGGACGACGATCTCAGAGCGCGCATAACGGGCGCTCTTGCGGAGTTCGGCATGATAAGCTGAAAGAGAGGTCGCAATGGCAAGCGCTAAAGAGATACGCGACCATATACAGAGCGTGCGCGATACGCGCAAAATAACCAACGCGATGTATATGATATCGTCCGCGAAACTGAGAAAAGTCAAATGGGAGCTGGACAGGACCCGCCCCTATTTCGATGCGCTCAAAACGGAGATCAAGCGTATCTTCAGGGTATCGAACGATATATCCAGCCATTACTTCTATCCCGCGGAGGGCGAACCGGAACTGGACGGCGCATACGCCTGTCTCGTGATAACGGCGGACAAAGGTATGGCGGGCGCATATAATCACAACGTCGTCAAAACGGCGATGCAGCGGTACGAAGCGCATCCCAACACCAAACTTTATGTCGTGGGCGAAGTGGGCAGGCAGTATTTTACCAAGCGAGGTATCCCGATAGAGCAGTCTTTTCTGTACCCCGCAAAAGACCCCACTCTGCGCCGTGCGAGAGAGATAACGGATATCCTCCTGGAAAAGTTCGACGCGAGAGAGTATGAAAAACTGTATATAGTCTATACGGACATGAAAAACAGTCTCGTCGCCGAACCGACGGAGTTCCGTCTGCTGCCTTTCCATCGCAGCCAGTTCGCGGACAGCGAAGAGGCGGCATGGGCGAAGGAAAAATTCGAATTTTTCCCGTCTATGGAAAAAGTGTTACGCAGCATAATACCCGGGTATGTGACCGGCTTTATATACTCGGCGCTCGTGGACAGCTTCTGCAGCGAGCAGAACGCTCGTATGACCGCCATGGATTCGGCGAGCCGGAATGCGGATAAAATGCTCAAAGAGCTTACGACGCATTATAACAGAGTGCGCCAGGCGGCGATCACGCAGGAGATAACGGAGATCGCGGCGGGAGCAAAAGCACAGAAAGAAAAGAAATCAAAGGAGGATCCGAGCGTATGAACGCAGGCAGGATAATACGTATATCCGGTCCGGTCGTGGACGCGGAATTCCCGGAAGGCAAACTGCCGGCAATTAAAGAAGCTCTCACGGTGACGGTGAACGGCAGAACGCGTTATATGGAAGTCGCGTTCCACGTCGGGCACAACGTCGTGCGTTGCATAATGTTTGCCGAGACCGAAGGTCTGGCGCGCGGCGCGGAAGTTATAGCGACGGGCGCGGGGATATCCGTACCCGTGGGCGAAAAAACTCTCGGCAGGATGTTCAACGTGCTCGGCGAGCCCATAGACGGCATGGGAAACATTCCTGACGATGTCGAGCGTATGAGCATTTACCGCAAAGCGCCGGATTTCTCCGAACAAAGCCCCGTCATAAACGTGCTCGAAACGGGCATAAAAGTCATAGACCTTCTCGAGCCGTATGCCAAAGGCGGCAAGATAGGGCTTTTCGGCGGCGCGGGAGTGGGTAAGACCGTGCTCATACAGGAGCTCATCCATAACGTAGCTTCCGAGCACGGCGGATATTCCATTTTCACGGGCGTAGGCGAGCGCAGCCGCGAAGGTAACGATCTCTGGTCGGAAATGAACGAAAGCGGCGTATCCGACAAGACCGCGCTCGTGTTCGGGCAGATGAACGAAGCCCCCGGCGTGCGTATGCGCGTCGCTCTCACCGGACTGACGATGGCGGAGTATTTCCGCGATCGCGAAAACAAAGACGTATTGCTTTTCATAGACAATATCTTCCGCTTCGTACAGGCGGGCAGCGAGGTATCCACGCTGCTCGGACGCATGCCTTCGGCTGTCGGTTACCAGCCTACGCTCGCAAACGACATGGGCGAGCTCCAGGAACGCATAACTTCCACGAGGAGCGGATCCATAACGTCCGTTCAGGCGGTATACGTTCCCGCAGACGACCTAACCGACCCCGCGCCCGCGACTACGTTCACTCATCTTGACGCGACTACCGTGCTCAGCCGTAAGATAGCCGAGCAGGGCATATATCCCGCGGTCGATCCGCTCGAATCCTCTTCGCGCATACTCGAAGCGGATATCGTGGGCAAAGAGCATTACGAAGTGGCGCGCAAGGTGCAGGAGATATTGCAGAAGTATTACGACCTTCAGGACATCATCGCCATACTCGGTATGGAAGAGCTGGGCGAAGAGGACAAGGCGATAGTCGCCCGCGCACGCCGAATACAGCGTTTCCTCTCTCAGCCGATGTTCGTCGCCGAAAAATTCACGGGTACGAAAGGCGCGTACGTTCCGCTCAAAGAGACGATACGCGGGTTCAAGGAGATAATCTCCGGCAATATGGACGATTACCCGGAAGCGGCGTTCTTCAACGTAGGTACGATAGACGAAGCCGTGGAAAAAGCGCATAAACTCATGACTCATCCCGAAACGGCATAAGGAGCGTTTATGGCGGATAATACCTTCAAACTGCATATCTGGGCATCCGAAAAACCGTTTTACGACGGCGACTGCGTTTCGCTCGTCATCCCGTCGGTGGACGGCAAATACGGCATCCTTGCGCGGCACAGCAATACGATAACAGCGATCGTGCCCGGAGAGCTTACATATACGCTGCCCGGACAGGAACCTCAGATAGCCGCCGTTTCCGAAGGGATAGTCAAGATCGAGGATAACGACGTGCTCGTGCTCGTCGAAACCATAGAGCGCCCCGAAGAAATAGACGCCAACCGCGCCAAAGCGGCGGCGGACGCGGCGCGCGAAGCGATGATGCAGAAGCTCAGCCGCAGGGAGTATTACACGACGCGTCTGACTCTCGCCAGAGCGATGAGCAGGTTGCAGGTCAAAGGACATTCGGACCGCGGCGGGGATAAATGACGCGACGGATATTACGTCGGAACGGGACTGCGAGTCCCGTTTTCCTTTTGTCATTCGACCGCAAAACATTTGATTTTCGCGCGGAAAAAATATATAATCGATAGTGATGAACGACAAACAGAAGATCAAACGCAATTTTTGCATCATAGCGCATATCGACCACGGCAAGAGCACGCTTGCGGACA
>DXHS01000025.1 GCA_019113275.1 Candidatus Protoclostridium stercorigallinarum | reverse complement strand
GGGAGATCGCACTTCATGAAGTCGCCGAACGTAACGGTGACGTTCGGGTGCGCCTGCTCGAGCGGCAGGAGATATTCTTTGAGCCGTTCGTCTATCTCGTAAGCGCAGACGCGCGCCCCCGTGAGCGCGAGACGAAGGGTGAGCGCGCCCATGCCCGCGCCCACTTCCACGGCGGTATCGCCCGCCGACAGCTCCGCGTCCGCCGCGATAGCCGATAAAAGATTGCCGTCGGACAGGAAATTCTGCCCGAGCGAATGCGAATGTCTGAATGCCATATATGAAGTATACCATATATTTCCGCCGAGGTCAATATGCGGAAACGCCGTGTAATGTGAAAACAATATAATGATTAGTGACAATAGTGTGACGGAGAAATGAAAACTTGCCCATAATGATACCGAAACGTTATCGGACGCGGTTTTCGG
The DNA here is from genome assembly GCA_019113275.1 of Candidatus Protoclostridium stercorigallinarum. Classification (GTDB taxonomy): domain Bacteria; phylum Bacillota; class Clostridia; order Christensenellales; family Pumilibacteraceae; genus Protoclostridium; species Protoclostridium stercorigallinarum. The sequence continues at coordinate 10,932 of DXHS01000025.1, read as the reverse complement.
GTTGACAGCCCGACCCGTATTTATGTATAATTAATCGGATAAGGCGAGCGGATATTTTCCGTGAGGAAGGACCCGCCCGTCCGAACGCGGCTGCCCGGAGACGGTGGAAAGGGGGACGGAGCGCCGCATGAAGGATAATGCAGAATACCGATAAAAGAACAAATGTTTCCAAGGTTATGAGCGAGATCAAAGGGTTGAGCAAGAGAAAGGGGGTCTTACGCGCGATAGCGGAGTGGCAGAAGACTATCTGGTATCCCGTAACGTTTGCTCTGCTCGGCGTCGTCGCCGCGACTTTCGGCTGGCACGTATACGTGCCGGTATTATACATATTGGCTGCGAGCGTGGTATTTGCCGCGCTTTTCTGCGATGACGTGAAAGTCATGCTCGTCCCCGTCATGCTGATATATTACTCGATAGGCTCGGACGTGATGATGACGACGAACGTCTCCCGCAACGATATGCTGGGCGCGTTCGAACTGCCGGGGCTCATCAATATGCTCGTAGCCGGCGGCATCGTGCTGACGGCGGTGGTATCCCGCCTGATCTCGTCGGGCACGGTGCGCGTCATCGTGCATAAACGCGGGATCCTCACGGCGGGCATGCTGTGCATGGCTGCCGCGCTCCTTCTCAACGGCGTGGGCTCGCCGTCGTGGGAGATAGTCGATCTCGGTCTGGGCGCGCTCATGGCGGCGGGGCTGATGGCGATGTATTTCATAGTGCTCGCGGTCGGCAGCCGCTCCGAAGGCGTTACGGCTTATGTGTGCAAATTGTGCTTCGTGTGCGGCATGATGATATGCGCGGAATCGTGGCTGCTCATCGCGCGCACGGCGGCGGACGGTACGCTCTTCAAAATGGAGAACGGCAACTTCACGGGCGGTATCAACCGCTATGTGCTGGCGTTCGGCTGGGGAGAGGCGAACATCGTGGCGGGCACGCTCGTCGCGCTCATCCCTCCCGTCATGTACTTTGCGTATATCGGGCGCTTCGGGATATTCCCGTATATCGCGGCGCTCGTGATGTACTTTACCGTGCTCATCCTCAACGCGCGCACGTCCATACTCATGGGGATCATCGTGCTCGTCGCCTGTATGGCGCTTGCGTGCTTCGGCAAGAGGCGGGACACCGCGCGCATGATGACTCTCGTATCTCTCGCGCTCGCTGCGTTCGGGACGGTGATAGCCTTCTCGGTGATAGGCTTCGAGCGCGTGCCCGGATTCTTATCCAACATGTTCAGGGTGGAGCAGGGCGACAACCAGCGTTTCGAGCGCTGGGCTGACGGCATGCGCGACTTCACCCGCGCACCCGTGTTCGGCGTGGGATTCGCCGACGGCGCGGGAGCGGGCGCGACGGACGTCAACATTTACAGCAACATGTACCACAACATCGGCGTCGAGCTGTTCGGCGCGATGGGTATCGCGGGAGTCATCGCCTTCATCGTGCATATCAAAGGCGTGGTCGAGCTGCTCGTGCGTAAATTCTCCGCGGCGCGGCTGGTACTGCTCCTCTGCCCGGTGAGCGTGATCATGACGAGCACGCTGGACAACTTCTTCTTCTACTTCAACGTGCAGCTCATATACTCGGCGCTGCTTGCCGCGGCGGAGCTGGATCTCGAAGAAAAACGCGCCAAGGCGCTCGCGGCGTGCAGGAAGCCCAAGGCGGGCAGAAAGCCGCGCGTGGCGTTCACCTTCGTCGAGGCGGGCATGGGACACATCGTGCCCGAGAAAGCCGTTGCCGAAGCCTTTGAAAAGAAGTACGGCGACAAGGCGGAAGTCATACTCTCGCATTTCTATTCGGAAACGGGCGATAAGGACATGCTGCGTTTCGAAAAGGGTTTCGTGGATACCGTGATGTCGCAGAGCCGCAGCCGCGTATTCGGCAAACTGTGCATACTCGGCAACGTGCTCGCGGGCGACGCGCTCGCGCAGCGTTTCGTGATGCGTATGCGCGTGCCTGACAGCAAGGCGGACAGAAGAGCGCTCGTGCACCTCGCGGAGCTGGACGCGGACTACGTGTTCACCACCCACTGGGCGACGGCGACTTACGCCGCCCGTCTGCCCGACGGTCTGCGCCCGTACACCATGATGCTCTGCCCCGATCCTTACTCCAACGGCATGTTCAACGTGGACGTGAGCGACTTCCTCATGACGACGGAAGCGGGCGCGAAACGCACTGGCAGACGCCGCATGTACGCGGGCGGCAACGTATCCGTCGTGCCTTACCCGATAAGGAACGAGGCGTATTCGCTCCTCGGCAGGAAAGCGGAGCTGCGAAAAGCGGCGGGAATAGGCGAGGACGAATTCGTGGCTATCTTCGCGGACGGCGGCTACGGCATGGCGAAACTGGAAGAGACCGTGAAAGAATTGCTCGCGCTGGACGCGGATATGCGTATCATCGCGGTGTGCGGCAAGAACGAAGAGGGCGCCGAACGCCTGCGCGCGCTGCGCCCGGGCGGCAAGACCCGCCTCGACGTATACGGCTTTGCCGAAAACATGCTGGAGCTCATGGCGATGTCTGATATCTTTGTGGGCAAGAGCGGCGCCAACTCCATGGCGGAACCCACCTTCTTCGGCATGCCCATCATCATAACCAAGTGCATAACCCCCATCGAGGACAATACGCGTAAGTATTATGTGCGCAACGTGGGCAACGCGATGTACATACCTTCGCCGCGCAAAGCCGCCGCAAGGCTCGCGCATCTCGCCGCCCACCGCGACGAGCTGGAGCCGTATGCGGAGAATGCCCGCACCCGCGCCGTGAAGTACGGCGCCGAAGCGGTGGCGGACTTCATCTACGAGCGCATAAGCTCCGCCGAACGCCCCGAAGGCAAGTATACCGTAGTGAACTACAACGGGTGACCCCCCGTCCCGACAGATATCCCGACCTTTATATTCCGAAAAATTTTTAAGGGAATTTCAAACTGAAATTCCCTTAAAATATTTTTCGTTATTCCACATCTTACGCACCGCTATCGCTCGCTTCGCGTACGCTTCGGTCAGCCGCGGTGCTAACCGCCAAAAAGACGGCGATATTTTCGTCTGCACGAAGCGCGGCGTCAGTAAAATAGTGAAAGCATTTTTTGCTTTCACTATTTTACGGTCAAGCGCCGCGAGAATGTTACAGCCGTCCTATGAAATCCATATAGCCGAAGCGCCGTAAGAGCTCGACGGAGCCGTCGGCGCGGCGGAAGGCGATGTCGGGCAGCGGGGTGCCGTTGAAGGTGTTGGTCTTGACCATGGTGTACAGAGCCATGTCGCCGAATACTATGCGGTCGCCGGGGCGGGGAGTGCGGTCGAAGGACCAGTCGCCGACGACGTCGCCCGCAAGGCAGGTCGCTCCCGCAAGGCGGCAGTTTACGCCGCGCTCGTCCGGCTCGCCCGCGTCCGAGACTTTGGCGTAGCCTTCGCCCGCGTAGCCGCATAAGTCGTCAGCCGCGTCTGCGGGGGCGGGGGAGAACAGTCCGCAAACGGGCGGGCGGTAGGGCATTTCCAGCACGTCGGGCATGTGGCATGCGGCGGAAGCGTCGAGTACCGCTATGTCCGTGCCGTTATGCACGACGTCGAGCACGCTCGCGACGAGCGTTCCCGCATTGAGCACCACCGCTTCGCCGGGCTCGAGATATACCTCGCAGCCGTACTCTTCGCGCACGCGCTTTACGCAGCGCACGAGGCGGTCGATATCGTACCCTTCGCGCGTGATGTGGTGCCCGCCGCCGAAGTTGACCCACTTCATGCCACCGAGGTATTTGCCGAACTTGTCTATGAATGCGTTCAGCGTCGTTTCCAGCGCGTCCGAGTCCTGCTCGCACAGCGTGTGAAAGTGCAGCCCGTCGATGAGCGGCAGCAGGCTCTCGTCGAACTCCGCTATCGTCGTGCCTAAGCGGGAGAAGGGTGCGCAGGGGTCGTAGATCGCATGTCCGCTCTGCGTGGAGCATTCGGGATTGACGCGCAGCCCCACGCTCTTTCCCTTTTCTTTCGCCGCCGCGGCGTACAGCCTGAGCTGTCTCGGGGAATTGAACACGACGTGGTCGGCGTACTTCAATACTTCGTCGAACTCTTCCGCTTTGTATGCGGGGCTGAACACGTGCGTTTCCTTGCCGAACTTTTCCTTGCCCAGCCGCGCTTCGTACAGTCCGCTCGCAGCCGTGCCGTCGAGGTACTCCGCGATCACGGGATACGTCGCCCATGCCGAGTACGCTTTCTGCGCGAGAAGTATCTTGCAGCCCGCCGCCTTTTTGACCTCCGCCAGCGTTTCGCAGTTCTTTCTCAGCCGCTTCTCGTCGATGATGAACACCGGTGTTTTCATTTTCCGCTCTCCTTATTTTTTATTTCCGGAAGTTTCCGCAGGAGGAGCCCCTTCCGGGAAAACTTAAACGTTCTTTACCATATTGTAATAAACGTGCGCGTTAAAGTCAATCGTAAACGGCAGTTCCCGGATATACGCCCGCCCGCGAAAAACCGTATTGTATTCAACGGAGCAAAAATGAAATATTTTAGAAAATAATTACTATTATATTAGTAATAAAATTAAAAAAAATTGCTAAAAGCCTTGCATTGGTTGCATTTGCGTGATATAATATCTCTAAGGAGAAGAAGTACCATGTCCATTGTCAGCAGAGAAAATATATTGGATCTTTTATATTCATACAATCCGTGGTGGAGAACGGGAGTTATCCCGAAAGATCTTATCAGACCGATGCGCCGCTTTGCATACTTCGAGGCGTTTTCATGCATGATGCGTGAGGACGTCCGTCGGTCTGTCGTTTTATGCGGGGCAAGGCGCACGGGAAAAACTACCGTCATGTATCAGGCGATAGCCGAACTTTTACGGAGAGGCGTTTCGCCAAAGGATATCGTTTTTGTCTCTTTCGATCATCCGCTTTTGAAATTATGCTCGGTCGACGTCGTTATGGATATTTTCCGCACGAATATTTCCGCAGGCGACGCCGTATATTGTTTTTTCGACGAGATACAATATGCCGCCGATTGGAACAAGTGGCTGAAGATACTGTACGATACCGACCCGAGGATAAAGATCATGGCGACGGGTTCGGCAAGCCCGATCCTTACGGATAAGACGAGCGAGAGCGGTCTGGGCAGGTGGAAGATAGTCCATGTACCGACGCTGTCTTTTTACGAGTACTGTACGTTGCTGAGCATCGATGTACCGCAATTGCCGCGCGATGTAAAACCCACGCAGATATATCTGCGCGACGAACGGGAACAGCAGGATATCATGCGAAAGCTCTCCGTGCTGCAGGTGCCGTTTATCCGTTATCTGCAGGTAGGCGGGTTTCCGGAGCTCGCTTTGAGTAAGGACGACCCGTACGCGCAGCGCATCTTGCGTGAAGACATCGTCGATAAAGCCTTGAAACGCGACATCCCCGCTGTTTACGGCATTCGCAATATTGCGGATATCGAACGGATCTTTTTGTATCTTTGCTACAATTCTTCCAATATCATCAATTTGCAGGCTATGGGCAAAGAAATGGACGGAGTCAGCCGCACGACCATAGAAAAATATATCGGCTATCTGGAAAGCGCAAATCTCATTTACGTCAGCCCGCTCGTTACTCCGGACGCAAGAAAAGTACTGAAGAGTCAGAACAAGATATATATCGCCGATGCCGCCATGCGTAATGCCGTTCTGATGAAAGACGATATAACGAACGATCCCGAAGAATTGGGACTTATCGCCGAGACTGCGGTCTACAAACATATAAAATCGTTTTACTATGCTTATGCGCCTACGGTCGGCTATTATCGGGGAAGCGGCAAAGGAAAGGAGATAGATATCATTGTAAGATCCGAGCGCTTCAGCCCCATCATGATCGAGGTCAAATATCGCGAACAGGCAAAGATCGCGGAAGACGACGCCATTGTGACGGAAGCGCATGCGGCGCATCCCAATCTTGTCATTACGAAACGTCCGGACGATTTCGGGTCATGTTCCTACGGAGAAAAAAAGATATACCGTATCCCCGCACCGGCGTTTTTGTATATGCTCGGGTATGTGGAGCATATGCGGTGGGAGGATCCGGATCATGCGAACAGTCCCGAACTTTCGTAAGCGGGATATGCCCGATCATCGATATAAAAGCATATCGCCCTTGTTGCGGTATGCTTTTTGCTTAGGTTGCTTCTTTGAAAAGGATCCGCCTATGCGCCCTTCCGCGGAAGAGGTGCAAGGAAGCCCCCTCTTCGGATAAAGAGGAGGCTTCCACTTAAAAATTCATTCCACAAGAACGGGGTCTTTTACCACGCGCCAGGGGAGGCCGTAGGCGTTAAGATCGTCCATGAACGGATCGGGGTCGAACTGCTCGGGAGTGAATACGCCGGGACCGCGCCACTTTTTTGTGAGCAGCATCGCCGCGCCTATCATCGCGGGCACGCCCGTGGTGTAGGATATCGCCTGCGACTTGACTTCGCGGTAGCACTCCTCGTGGTCGCAGATATTGTAGATGTAGGCGGAGGCGGGCTTGCCGTCCTTGACTCCCGTGAATATGCAGCCGATGTTCGTCTTGCCCTTGGTGCGGGGACCGAGGGAAGCGGGGTCGGGGAGCAGCGCTTTGAGGAACTGTATGGGCACTATCTCCCGCCCCTCGTAATCCACGGGGGTGGTGGAGAGCATGCCGACGTTCTCCAGGCACTTCATGTGCGTGAGATAGCTCTGCCCGAACGTCATGAAGAAGCGTATGCGCTTTACTTCGGGGAAGTTTTTGGCGAGGGATTCTATCTCCTCATGGTGCAGCAGGTACATGTCCTTGCGCCCCACGCCGTCGAAATCGTATTCGCGCTTTATGCTCATCGCGGGGACTTCCACCCACTTGCCGTTCTCGATATACGAGCCGGGCGCGGAGACTTCGCGCAGATTGATCTCGGGATTAAAGTTGGTCGCGAACGGATAGCCGTGATCGCCGCCGTTGCAGTCGAGGATGTCTATCGTATCGATGCGGTCGAACAGATGCTTTTTCGCGTAGGCGCAGAACACCTGCGTAACGCCGGGGTCGAAGCCAGAACCGAGGAGCGCCGTCAGCCCCGCTTTGCGGTATCTCTCGTCGTACGCCCACTGCCAGGAATAATCGAAGTAAGCGGAGAACCCTTCGCGGCGGCAGCGTTCGTCGTATACCTTGCGCCACTCGGGATCGTCGGTGTTCTCGGGCTCGTAGTTGGCGGTGTCGAGATAATCCACACCGCATTCCAGGCACGCGTCCATTATCGCGAGGTCCTGATAGGGCAGCGCGATGTTCATCACGAGATCGGGCTTGTACGCGCGGATGAGCGAAACGAGCGCTTTGCGGTCGTCCGCGTCCACTTCCGCCGTCGTGACGACGGTAGATGTTTTGTCTTTGAGATCGTCCGCCAGCGCGTCGCACTTTGCCTTTGTGCGGCTGGCTATCATCAGCTCGGTAAATATATCGCTGCGCATGCAGCACTTGCGTATCGCGACGTTCGCGACGCCTCCGCATCCTATAACGAGTACTCTTGCCATGATGTTATCCTCCTTACGCCCCCTTTGTGCCGAGAGCGATGAGCATTTCTCTTACCGTTTTGCACGCTACCGCGGTGGACGCGCCGCTCGCGTCGTAATGCGGGCTGAGCTCGTTCACGTCGCAGGCGACGACGTCCGCGCCCGTGCATACCTCCGTGACCGCGCGGCGCAGTTCGTCGAAAGTCACGCCGCCCGGTTCGGGCGTGCCCGTTCCCGGGAACACCGAAGGGTCGAGCACGTCGAGATCCACCGTAAAGTATACGGGCAGACCTTTGAGCTCGGTGAGCAGCGCGGGCAGACCTTTGAGGTCGAACGGGTGAGTGCGCACATGCTTTTCTCCCCATTCGAATTCGCCGCGGTCGCCCGAGCGTATGCCGAACTGGTGTATGCGCCCGTCGCCTACGAGCTCGTGGCAGCGCCGCAACACGCAGGCGTGCGAGAGCTTTACGCCGAGGTAGTCGTCGCGCAGATCGGCGTGCGCGTCGAAGTGTATGATGTGCAGCTTGGGGAACATCTCCGCCGCCGCGCGCACAGCGCCGAGCGTGACGAGGTGTTCGCCGCCCAGCATGAACGGGCGTTTGCCGTCGCCGAGTACCGAGAGGGTCTTTTCGTATATGCCGCCGAGCGCCGCTTCCGCGCTGCCGGGAGCGAGCTCGAGATCGCCGATATCGCATACGCGCATGTCCGTAAGGTCGGCGCGCAGGTAAGGGCTGTACGTCTCCAGCCCGAAGGACTCGCGGCGGATGTATTCGGGACCGAACCGCGTGCCGGGGCGGAAGGACGTAGTGCCGTCGAACGGCGCTCCGAAGAGCACGGTGTCCGCTTTTTCGTAAGGCGTATCGCACGCCATGTAGGCGTTAATCTGCATGTTCGACATCGCTTAAAAGCTCCTCCACGTAAGCGGGGATATAGAACGCGCCCTTGTGCAGCGTCGTCGTGTAGTAACGGCACTTTATGCCGCGGGCGTTCCAGCGTTTTTCGTCTAAGTTTTTGAGCGGGTGGTACTTCTTGGACGCGAACCCGAACAGCCAGTGCCCCGAAGGATACGTCGGTATATGCGCCTGGTATACGCGGCTGACGGGAAAGGACTCCACTATGCGCTTGTGCGCGCGCTGGCAGGCGAGAGCGTCTTCGGGGTAGAAGGGGCTCTCGTGCTGATTGACCATGATGCCGTCGTCGCGCAGAGCTTTGTAGCAGTTGCCGTAGAACTCGCGGGTGAACAGCCCTTCGCCGGGACCGAACGGATCGGTGGAGTCCACGATGATGAGGTCGTACGCGTCCGACTTGGTGCGGATGAATTTCAGCCCGTCCTCGAAATGCACGTGCACGCGCGGGTCGTCCAGCCCGCAGGCTGTGAACGGCAGGTATTTGCGGCATACTTTGGTCACTTCCTCGTCGATGTCCACGAGGTCGATGTGCTCTATCTCCCCGTAGCGTATGAGCTCGCGGCACGCTCCGCCGTCGCCGCCGCCTATGACGAGCACGTCGCGCACATGCGGGTGTACCGCCATGGGGACGTGGGTTATCATCTCGTGATAGATGAACTCGTCCTTTTCGGTGAGCATCATGTATCCGTCGAGGACGAGGAAGCGCCCGAACTCGGGCGAATCGAACACGTCGATGCGCTGGAACTCGCTCTCTCTGCTGCAAAGCTGCTTGTCCACGCGTATGGAGAGCTTGACGTTTTTGGTGTGTTGTTCGGAAAACCACAGATCCATATCGTTATCCTTCGGGCGGAGCCCGTCCCGTTATTTTATAACGTTGAGCCGCGTGATGTCGGGATCCTCGGGACCCGTCATCTGGCAGCCCTTTTCCTTGGCGTAGCGTATGTATTCGAGCACGCGCGGCGTTATTCGTTCGCCGGGCGCGAGCACGGGTATGCCGGGAGGGTAGCACATCACGAACTCCGCGCATACCATGCCCGAAGTTTCCTCTAAGGGCAGGGAAACGGAGTCCGCGTAGAACGCCTCCTGCGGCGAGAGCGCGACGTTCGGCTCGATGTATTCCTGCTTCATGAGCTTGGCGGAGCTGCCCCGCCCGAAGCGGCGGCGCACTTCCGCGAGCGCTCCGATGAGCCGCTCGAGGTCGCGCACGCGGTCTCCGATGGAAAGGTACGCGAGGATGTTGCCGAGGTCGCCGAACTCTATTTGTATATCATATTCGTCGCGCAGCAGCGAGTATACCTCGATGCCCGCGAGCCCCACTTTGAGAGTGTTGACGGCGAGCTTGGTCACGTCGAAATCGAAAACGCTGTCGCCGTTTATGAGCTCGCGCCCGTATGCGTAATAGTCGCCTATGTCGTTTATCTCGCCGCGGGCGTAGTCCGCCATGTCCACTACCTTGGCGAACGCCTCTCTGCCGCGCAGCGCGAGGTTGCGGCGGGATATGTCCAGCGACGAGAGCAGCAAGTAAGAGGCGCTCGTCGTCTGCGTCAGGTTGATGACCTGCCGAACGTATCCCGCTTCCACACGGCTGCCCACGAGCAGCAGCGAGCTCTGCGTAAGGCTGCCGCCCGACTTGTGCATGGAGACCGCCGCCATGTCCGCGTCCGCCGCCATAGCAGAAACGGGCAGACCCGCGCCGAAGTAGAAGTGCGTGCCGTGCGCCTCGTCGGCAAGGCAGAGCATGCCCGCTTTGTGCGCCGTGTCGGCTATCGCCTTTATGTCTGAGCATATGCCGTAATAGGTGGGGTTGTTGACGAGCACGGCTTTGGCGTTCGGGTGGGCTTTTATCGCGGCTTCCACCGCACCGCGGCTCATGCCGAGGGATATGCCGAGGTCGTCGTCGCAGTCGGGGTCGACGTACACGGGCAGCGCGCCGCAAAGTACGAGCGCGCCCATGACCGAGCGGTGCACGTTACGGGGAAGGATTATCTCGTCGCCGCGACCGACGACGGAGAGTATCATGCTCTGCACCGCGCTCGTCGTGCCGCCCACCATGAGAAAGGCGTGCGCCGCGCCGAAAGCCTCGGCGGCGAGCGTCTCGGCGTCGCGTATCACGCTCACCGGGTGGCAGAGATTGTCGAGACACTTCATGGAATTGACGTCGAGGTTCATGCACTTCTCGCCGAGAAGCGCGGTCAGTTCGGGATTGCCTCTGCCGCGCTTATGTCCTGGCACGTCGAAAGGGACGAGGCGCATGCGGTGCATCTCCTGCAAAGCCTCGTATATCGGCGCGTTCTTTTGCGAAAGTTCTTTTTTCTCCTCTGCCATTTCAGTATACGTTCTTACCGCTGAAGATCTCTATCATCTCGCGGCGGAGGTTATCCATTATCTCCAGCCTGACGGTGGGCGGAAGCTCGTAAACGTCCGTCTTGAACAGGTAGTTCTGCAGATCGATATCCTTTACCATCATCCGCGTGTGGAAGATGTTGGCGCTGTATACGTTGATGTCCACGGCGTCGTATTTGAGGAGCGTCGCCGGGGCGATGTAATCCTGGATGGA
>DXHS01000024.1 GCA_019113275.1 Candidatus Protoclostridium stercorigallinarum | reverse complement strand
TGCGCCCTTATGTCGGGTTTGGTAGAGATAAGTGGACTCGAACCACCGACCCCCACCTTATCAGGGTGGTGCTCTAACCAACTGAGCTATATCTCTTCAAAAAGTGGTGGAGGTAAAGAGATTCGAACTCTTGACCCCCTGCTTGCAGGGCAGGTGCTCTACCAACTGAGCTATACCCCCACGGGTCGCAACGGCTTACGCCGACAGCTTATATAATATATCAAATGCGTAAACATTAGTCAAGCGATTTTCGGCAGGTTACGGAAAAATATATGTCGAGTGCCGCCGCGGCAAACGGGCATTCACTCGCCGCGTTTTTCGTCGAGATAAGTGGCTTCGAGATCGGCCACATGAAGGAGCACGCAAAGCGGGTATTTGGCGTACGCCTCGCTGATGGAGAAGTCTCCGCCGCGGCTGCGGGCGTCAAACCCGCCCATGTGCCAGTTTATCGCGAGCGCTTCGGCGCGCGTAAGGCGGATAAAGCCGTTGACGATATATACCGACTTTTCGCCGTGTCCGTAAGGCAGTTCCTCGGCGCGGGTGTAGTACGGCACTTTGATCCACTCGCCGTTCTCGTTCTTGACGTTGCGCAGATCCTCTTTGTAGTAGCCTATCTTACACACGTCGTGAAGCAAACCGCATATCGCGATGCTCTCGTGCGGCAGTCTGCTCTCCCACTCGTCGCCGTACTCGGCTTTCGCTATAGCGAGCAGGCGCTTATATACGTTTATGCTGTGCTCGCAAAGTCCGCCCTCGTGGCAGCAATGGAACCTGCCGCTCGCGGGCGCGGTGAAAAAGTCCGAGCCGAGCAGGTACTTGCGCAATCCGTCCGCTCCCGGGCGCGTTATATTTTCGTCGAATATCTTAAGAAATTCCTCTTTGCTATCCATGTGTACATATTAGCATATATGCGGCACATTGTCAAGCCCTGACCTGCGGGACGTTTTCACGTAAAATCCTCGGATACCGCCTCAAAACGATAGCCGAGAACGCAGAGATGTAGTATAATGGACGAAACTGCATCAAGGAGCATTTACGCGAAATGATAAAAAACATAATGTTCGATATGGACGGCACGCTCATAGACTGCAACGCGCACGACTTCATCCCCGTCTATGTCAAAGCCATAAAGGACAGATTCGGCGGAGAGCTCGGCTCTCTTATCGCCAAAACCGCCATCGGCGGCTCGGAAGTGATGGTGCGCAACGACGGCTCGCGTACCAACCGCGAGGCGTTCATGGAGTTCGCAAAGCCGATCATACCCATGCCCATGGACGAATTCGAGCGCGTCATGACGGACTTCTACGCCAACGAATACCGTGCTGTCTCTTCCGTTATAAGCCCCAAGCCCATAATGGTAAAAGCCGTGAAGGAACTCAAAAAACGCGGGGTGAAACTCATAGTCACGACCAACCCGGTGTTTCCCCTGCCCGCGCTGCTGTACCGCCTGCAAAGCGGAGGTCACGATCCTAAGGATTTCGATTTCGTCACGTCATACGAAACGAGCAGCTACGCAAAGCCCAATCCCAAGTATTACGCGGAGGTGCTCGAACGGCTCACGCTCGTACCGGAAGAGACCCTCATCGTCGGCAACGACTACGCAGAAGACGTCTGCGCGGGCAAAGCCGTCGGCATGAAAACGTACTACCTCACCGACTCTCCCATTCCGAGCGGCGACGCGAGCGTCGAACCCGACGTCTCGGGCACGGCGGAAGAGTTCCTCGAGTTCACAAAGACGCTGTAATCGAGTGCGCTTTCCTCCCCGATGAGATCGTGAAAAAACATGCAAAAGAGATATCCAAAGGGACGGCAAAAGCCGTCCCTTTGAAATACAAAACGCAGTTTTACGTCTACCCGTAAAACTGCGTTTTTCAATCATTACGTTATGCTTCCTGTACGTTCGACTTTTTGTTACGCACAAAGCGTATCGCGAGATATGTCGTCATGCCTATGATGAAGCCGTAGATCACGATGTTCGCAATGAGCAGCCAGACCGCCCACGGAGACATCGAATATGCGTATGCCGCGCCTGCAGGCACGCCGTTCATGATATTGCTGTGAGCCGCCGCATAGAAGAAATTTTTATAGCTGTTCCTGAGCGACCACATCGCCGACGGAGAGGTCGTATCCTGCTGAGGGGCGCTAAATCCCGGGATGCCGAGATACTGATCTCCGCCCGCATAGTGGGCCTGATCTGAGGACATGTACTTAAGTGCTACACCGAAGTCGGTGATGACCGTCCCGCGGAAGCCCCACTCTGTGCGGAGCACTCCGTTTATCGCGGCTTCGCATCCTCCTACCCATGTAGCGCCCACTCTGTTGTATGAGGTCATCAGACCGAACGCCGAACGCATCTGCTTCTCTCCGAGCTCGCCGGTCTCGACATTCGTATACTTCACGGTCGTGACGGGTTCTTTTACGGCAAGCTCGAACGCCTTAAGGTATATCTCCCTCATCGCCTGTTCATCGCACCACGAAGCACCGCCGTTTCTATCGGACTCCTGATCGTTGAGCATATAGTGTTTGATATAGCAGATCACGCCTTTGGAGCTTGCCGCTTCTATCACCGTTGCGCCCATGCGACCGGAGAGGAAGCCGTCCTCGCTGTAATACTCGTAATTTCTCCCGGCAAACGGGCTGCGATGGATATTGAGACCGGGACCGTACCAGCCCATGAATCCGAGCTGCATAGCCTCATCTCCCACGCACTCGCCGTATCCGCGTGCGAGGTCGACGTTGAATGTTGCCGCGACGATAGGCTCGGTCGGCCACGCGTTACCATGCTTATCGGGAGCGGCACCGGCGCCACCTGTCGGAGTGAACGGTCCCTTTAACCCCTGAGGTCCGTCGGAATCCTTATTATATGGCTTACCGACGCTTTCTATCTCGGCGAACGCGTAAGAATCCATGAGCTGGCTGGCATTATTATAATCCTCCTGCGTGAGCTGATCGAGCAGGTCGTCCCAAAGCGGATCATAATAATCCTTTCCTCTGAGATCGGAAAGTTTCAACCCGTGATCTGCACCGAGGGCGGGCTTTTCGGTCACAGAGCTATCCGCGAGCGCGCCGCCGGAATAATCCTTGAGCTTATACTCTTCCACCACATAGTCGGAAGCGGTAAGCTCGTCACCGGCGGGCGTGGTAGGCACCCATTCGGTAAATCCGTTCGCACGAGTAAGTGGCGTTTTGCCTTCCGAATGCATGTAATCGGTCACATCCTGGAAAAGATTGTGAGCGGCGACGAAGCCCGCGCTGCTGTCACCCATCGCGGCTTTGGGAATATCCCGATAAGTGCCGTCTTCGTTCATGTAGGACTGAGCGATGCGATCGGTCTCTCTGAGATCGTTTCCCGTATACCATATCGTTTCGGGGACGGTGATCGTCGCTGTGGCATAGGAGTCGTGAGCATTTTCGCCGAGATGGATGACGTATTCGCCTGCCTCGAGCATATAGCCGCCCTTTGTGCCGTCGGAGTTCTCCACGGTCGTGCAATAGGACGCCATATCCTCGAGCGCGAAAGAAAGCGCGATCTCCGTATCGCTTCCCGCCGCTATCTCCGCCGTCTTGGCGAAAGCAACGAGATTTTTCGTGGCTTTTTCAATGCACATGCTTCTGTCCGTTTCCGTATACGGCGGCTCGAAATAGATCTGCACGGCGTCCTTGCCCGCGCGGGAAGCATGCGTGTTCTCCACGCGCACCGTAATATCCACTCTGCCATCCGTTACGGAAGGCTGGCCTACGAAAGACTGGTCGAAAGACGCATATGACAGACCGTAGCCGAAGGGGTATACGACGCCCGTGTCGTCCGTGCCGTCCGCCGTGCGCCATGCGTCGTACCACGCATCGCCGCCTTCGCCGAGCTCCGAGTACATCGTCTCGAAATACTTATAGCCTACATATATGCCCTCTTCATATTCCACAAAGGATATCTTCGTGCCAGACTCATCCGTGACGTTGTTCCAATCACGCTCTCCGTTGCGACTGTAATTTGCAAACGTCGGGTCGCGCGTAAAATCGGCGCTCCACGTGTCAACGAGATGCCCGGAAGGAACGACGTCTCCGCACAGTATCTTGGCGACGGATACGTTACCGCGCGAACCGGGACCGCCCATCCATACGATACCGTCTATCTCGTCATCGAGCTCTAGCTCGCCTACTTCCATGATATTGGAAGAGGAGATGACCACTATTACGTTTTCAAAATTGGTCTTTGCCACGTCCAGCATATCACGCTCCTCTTTGCTGAGTTCGAGCTGATGCTGATCGTCCGCATAATTGACGGTCTCGGTGTGTTCGGCGGCGAACGGACCGTTGTAGCTTTCATGCCACGCGATATCATCCTTCAAATTCATCGAAAGGTCGCCGCCCTCGGCTCCCTTACGGCTGATAAAAACTATCACAGCGTCGGTATAGCCGGTAAAATCCAGCGCCTCGTATGTCTTTTTCTGAAACTCGCCTATCCAATATGTGTTCTTGTCCTCGACAGCCGTCGGATCGCTATCCCCGCGGATCACATCCGAAACGCTCTCGGTGAGAGCGGCGAACGCTCCTTCGTTCACATTGAATACCGTTTTGAGACCGTCATGCGGAGCAACGCAGCCATCGGTGGGCATCTGCCCGGAACCCACGCCGCCGTAAATGGGATCTACGTATCCCCTGCCGAGCGCCGTTACATAGGAGTTCTTCGCGAGCGGAAGCGTGCCATTGTTTTTAAGAAGCACTATGCCCTCGTCGGCTATTTCTTCCGCCACTTTCTCGGATGCAGTACGCGCCTCGAAGATATCGTCGTATTTCACCTCATAGAAATCCGCATCCATCTCGATCGGGTCGCCGTTTTCGTCCTTCGGCATAACGAGTTCCGCGCTTCCCTTGCCTACATATGTGTCGAGTGTGACCGCGAACACATTAGCGACGATTGTCACCGCGATGATGAGCGCGAGAAGTACGACGAGTATCGGCACCCACAGAAGCAACATCTTCTTCATGCCCCATCTTTGTTTCATAAATATTTCCTCCTTTTATATGTTCGTTGCAAGCATTTTCCGCTTGCAGACACATGATAAAGGATGATGCAATAAATTACAATGCTTTTTTCGAAACGTGTCGTTATTCTTACTTATTGCGTACATCATCGCCGCCGGGTAGCGGGAATATGATATCCAGATCGAACATATCCCCCTCGACGGAGACAAACAGTTCTCCGCCGTATTTTTCTGCCAACATCTTCATGGAAAGCATGCCGTAACCGTGTACGCTCTTATCCTCTTTGGTGGTAACGGGCAGTCCGTTTTTCATCATGAGTTCGGGGCCTTCATAATAATTCTCCACATGCACGGTGAGCAATCGCCCTTTCGTATGCACGGAAAGGCGCACGATGCGTTTGTCCTCTTCGTTCAGCGTGCGCACGTATTCTATCGCGTTGTCGAGCGCGTTCCCAAACAACGAATATATGTCTCCGACGCCCATAAACGAAAGATCTTCCCCGCGCGCCATGCACGTGAGCTGCACGCCATGAGCGCGGCAGAACGCCATCTTTTCGGTGAGCACGACATCCAAAGTATCGTTTCCCGTATGCACAAGAGCGTCGTATCCGTCCACGGCGCGTTCTATTTCGACGAGCGTACCGTCATCCGTCTCTCCGTCACGTAGCCTGCCGATATAGTGCTTAAGATCGTGGCACTTAACATTGATGACGCCTATGCTCTCTTTTGCGATCTCATAGTGCTCCTTGTCTCGCCGCCAGAGCTTGCGTATCATGTCGTACTCTCTGTCCTGCCGCTCCATGCGCGCGAGTCCGAACTGGAACGCAAGGATGAGCAGGCAGCAGATGATATTATACGTCCCGATAATGGCGAGGAATATGACGCTGTGGTCTTTCTCTCCGTGATAGGTGGCGGCAAGCCCGAGAAGTATGTCCACGAACAGTAGCAATCCGCAAAGGAGCATGAGGTATTTATTGTTTTTAATAAGCTCCACTCTCTTGTCGATCATACTACCGAGGCTGACGAAAGCCGCCCAGTATACGATAAAATACACCGCGGCATAGATTATTACGATAAATATGTCATATATCGCGTTCGTTTCCGCTGCGCCGATGAACAAGTTGCCGAGCCCGCTACCACTGCCGTAGACCCCCAGTCCCGCGCCGCCCGTAAGCCCTGTCATCATAACGATGAGATTGAAGATCTCATAACTCATATGCTGGATCGTATAGGCCGCGATCGAACAAAACAACAACGTCTTCCACGGCTCGTCAAAAATGAGTTTCAGCGCAACAAGAGAGCAAATATATAAGCTGAGGAATATGAATGTCGAATAAAGCGTATCGTACACCGCGATCGGGAAGAAAAATGCGATTGCATAGAGTGCGACGAGACACAGCGATAAACGGAGCGGGTATCGCCGTTTCAGGCGCAGCCTATGCGTAAATATCGCCTCCGATACGGTAAGCTCCGTCATGAATATCAGCTTATACCAAAACAGTGACGAGAACGATAAAAAGAGTTCACTCACGCTCAACGTTCTCACCTCCCCTCATGAGCCGAGCCAACGCGCCCATAAACTCTTTTTTATAATTGCGGCTTAGCGGCAGGCGCGTCCCGTCGGACAACACGACATCGCCTCCATCTATGGCGGAGACCCGCCGCAAATTGACAAGATATGACGAGCAGCACCGCATGAAATCGTCGCCGATCGACTTTTCTGTCTCTTTAAGCGTGCCCCATGCCTCCACGCATCCCTTGTCGGTATGATAACGCAGGCGATGATTGCTTACCTCTACGTATTTCACATCCGCAAGCGACACGCAGCTCAAGCCCCCTTGTGTACGCACGTTCACGGTAGCTTCCCGCTGTTTGACGCACGAGCGCATCGCTTTGTCCATCATGGTAGAAAACGCATACCAACCCACCGGTTTAAGCAGATAATCGAGCGCCTGCACGGAATATCCTCTTATCGCATACCCTGCCATGTTGGTCACGAATATTATCACGAC
>DXHS01000023.1 GCA_019113275.1 Candidatus Protoclostridium stercorigallinarum | reverse complement strand
GCCTCGGTGCCCGCGCCTTTTACCTGGTAAAGGAACGTGCACGTATTGCCGCCGGCTTCGACTATGCCGAAAGGACGACGCAGGATGTGATCTCCGAGCGGTACTTCGACCATGGCGAACTGCCCTGCCGCACACTCGGGGATATCTTCGGCGGAAGCGAGGGTGAGCAGATACGCGCCGTCGTACAGCTTTTCGTTTGCCGTTACTTTTGCGGCTATATCCTTCATACCGTTTTCCTCGCAAGGGCCGCCGCGAGATCTTCGCGCATGTCGACGCACGCCGCGTATGCCGCCTCGTCAAAGCTCATGCCCTTGTATTTTTCCTGTTTGTAGGCGCAGATGATGCCGCGGCTGGAATTGACGATACCGCCGCCGCCCGCCGCGTCGAAGCCCGCGACCGCGCCGTCCGCACCGCCGCCCTGAGCGCCGTAACCGGGCACGAGAAAGAAGGTATGCGGCAGCATTTCGCGCAGGCGTACCGCCTGTTCGGGGTACGTCGCACCCACTACGGCGCCTACGTTCGACATGCCGTTTTCGCCTACGCACGACTCTCCCCACTTGCCGACGAGCTCAGCCATCTGTTCGTACACGGCGTTACCGCCGGCGAGCTTCATGTCCTGAAGTTCCACGCCCGAAGGGTTGGACGTCTTGACGAGGACGAATATGCCTTTATCCTCGCTTTTCATAAAAGGCGATATGCCGTCCGTTCCGAGGTAGCCGTTGACGGTGAGAAAGTCGCAGTAAAAATCGCCGCCGCCGAAAAACGCTTCGGCATACTGCTTAGCCGTCGCGCCGATATCGTTGCGCTTGGCGTCCGCTATCACGATCATGCCCGCGTCGTGCGCCGCTTTGCATGTGTCCGCGAACGACTTCATGCCGGGCAGTCCCATTGCCTCGTAATAGGCTATCTGCACCTTGACCGCGGGAACGACGCTCTTTATGCGATCGATTATACGGAGATTGAATTCGGTCACGCCCTCCGCGAGAGCATACCTGTCCTTATACTTTTCATAATCGGGCAGGTAGTCCGCGGCGGTATCCAGACCGATCACGGAAGGGTTGCCCGTTTCCTTTATTTTTTCGCACAGCTTGTCGATTATCATACGTCACTCCTTGTCAGCATTTGAGCATGCCGCCCACTATCGTGTGCATCACTTTGCCTTTGAGCATCCAGCCGTCGTACAAACAGTTCCTGCCTTTGCCCGAAAGCGCGTCCGCCTTTACCGTCCACTCGCGCGCAGGATCGAATATCACGAGATCCGCCATCGCGCCCGGCTTGACGTACACCACGGGAAGTCCGAGCAGCTTCGCAGGGTTATGGCTCATGAGCTTGACCAGCTTGGGCATGTCGATGTTGCCGGGATCGACGAGGTAGGTATACGCG
Organism: Candidatus Protoclostridium stercorigallinarum; assembly: GCA_019113275.1. GTDB lineage: Bacteria > Bacillota > Clostridia > Christensenellales > Pumilibacteraceae > Protoclostridium > Protoclostridium stercorigallinarum. Next base: position 17,638 of record DXHS01000023.1, on the reverse strand, counting down.
AGCGAGAGAGCCGTCTCGAACCCCACGGTACCGAAGGGCGCGAGGTCGAACTCCCTGTTCTTCTCCCCCGCCGAATGCGGCGCGTGGTCGGTAGCGATGACGTCTATCGTGCCGTCGCGTATGCCGTCTATTATCGCTTCGCAGTCGCTCTGCTCGCGGAGCGGCGGGTTTATCTTGGCGTTGGTGTTATACGAGAGTATCTCCTCGTCCGTTGCGCTGAAATAGTGCGGGCAGGTCTCGCACGTCACTTTGACGTTGCGCTCCTTTGCTTCGCGGATGAGCTCAACGCCGCCCGCGGTGGAAACGTGCGCGATATGCACTTTCGCTCCCAGCGATTCGGCGAGAACGATGTCGCGGGCGATACCTATCTCTTCCGCCGCGCGGTTTATGCCGCGCAGACCCGCTATCGTGGCGTTTACGCCTTCATTGACCACGCCGTCGCCGCTCACCGACTTTTCCTCGGTGTGGTCGGTTATCAGAAGGTTGAACGTCTTTGCGTATTCGAGCGCGTTGCGCATGACGCCGCTGTCGGATACCGGTCTGCCGTCGTCGCTGAACGCTACCGCGCCCGCTTTTTTGAGCGTTGCCATCTCCGTCAGCTCTTCGCCTTTCATGCCCTTGGTTATGCAGGCTATCGGATATACGCGGGCGTATCCCGCTTCCTCGCCGCGCGTTATCACATAATGCACGAGCGCGGGATTATCTATGACCGGGTCGGTATTGGGCATGCACGCGATGGACGTGAACCCGCCTTTGACCGCGGAGAGCGCTCCGCCCGCTATGGTCTCCTTATGCTCGAACCCCGGCTCGCGCAGATGACAGTGCATGTCCACGAGTCCGGGCATGACGTACTTGCCGCTCGCGTCTATGACCGTATCGGCGCGCACGTCCGAGCAGTCGCCCACGCGGGCGATCCTGCCGTTTTCGATATATACGTCGGCTATCGATTCGGACGTATCCGTGACCGTTCCGTTTTTTATAAGTATGCTGCCCATTATCTGCCTCCGATGAGCATGTCCATCACCGCCATGCGCACGGCGACGCCGTTGGTGACCTGCTCGTTGATCGCGCTGTTGGGACTGTCCGCCACATCGCCCGACAGCTCCACGCCCCTGTTCACGGGACCGGGATGCATGACGAGAGCGTTCTCGCAGATGCCGTACAGCCTGTCCGCCGTGATCCCGAACTCCGCGTTATATTCGGCGAGCGAAGGGAAAAGCCCCGCTTTCTGCCTCTCGCGCTGTATACGCAGTCCCATGACCACGTTCGCGCCTATCATCGCCTCTTCTATATCCGTGCTCACTTCGCAGCCCAGCTCTTCCACACCTCTCGGCAAAAGCGTGTACGGCGCGACGACCACGGCTTCCGCGCCCAGCTTGGAAAGCGCCCATATATTGCTGCGCGCCACGCGCGAATGTTTGACGTCGCCCACGAGCACGACTTTCAGCCCCTTTATCGTGCCGAACTTTTCGCGCATCGTGAAAAGGTCGAGCAAGCTTTGCGTGGGGTGCTCGTTCATGCCGTCGCCCGCGTTTATCACGGACGCCCTGACGTTCGCCGCGAGAAGATCGGGCGCGCCCGCCATCGAGTGGCGTATGACTATCGCGTCCGTCCGCAGTGCGTCCAGCGTTTTGCCCGTATCTATGAGAGATTCGCCCTTCTGTACGGAGGACGTGGCGACGGATATGGACATCGTGCGCGCGCCGAGAACGCGGGCGGCTGTCTCGAAAGAATTGCGAGTACGAGTGCTGTTCTCGTAAAACAGCGTCGCCACGCACTTGCCGGAAAGCCGATCGAGCTGCCTGCCGCCGACAAAGGCTTCCTTCATGCTCACCGTGCGGTCGAGTATGTCGGTTATGTCTTCGGCGGTCATGTCTTTGAGTCCGAGAAGGTCCTTTTTCCTAAACATCGTTACCGTCCTTGGCGCGCAATATGCGCAGTACTTTTTCGAATATGGCGGGAGGAGACGCCGTGAACGTCATCTCCTCGCCCGTAGTCGGATGAGCGAAAGTGAGAGAGTACGAATGCAGCAACTGTCCGCAGGTGCCGTATACGGCTCCCCTGCCGTACTCCGCGTCGCCCGTTACCGGGTGACCGATGTACTTTGCGTGCACGCGTATCTGGTGCGTCCTGCCCGTGAGGATATGAAATTCCGCGAGATCGTGCCCCGCGAGCGTTTCCAGCCGACGATAGTCCGTTATCGCCCGTCTGCCGTCGGGCACCACAGCCATGAGTTTGCGGTCGCGCGGGTTCCTGCCTATGGGAGCGTCTATCCGTCCCGAATCCTCTTTAAGGTGCCCGTCCACGATCGCGAGGTATTTTTTCGTGACCGTCCTGTCCGCTATCTGCCGCGACAGCGAGAGGTGCGTTTTGTCGTTCTTTGCGACGACCATGACGCCGCTCGTGTTTTTGTCCAATCGGTGTACGATGCCCGGGCGCAGCGCGCCGTTTATCGCGGACAGACTGCCGAGCCGCGCGAGCAGCGCGTTGACGAGCGTGCCGCTGCGGTTGCCCGGAGCGGGATGAACGGTAAGCCCCTGCGGTTTGTTTATCACCGCGATGTCGCCGTCCTCGTATATGATGTCAACGGGGATCGTCGGATCCGGCTCCGCCGCGACGAAGGGTTCGGGCGGATCGACGTCTATCTCGTCGCCTTTTTTGACTATCGTTCCCGCTTTCGGGCACTCGCCGTTGAGCAGTACGTTACCGCGGTCGATGAGCTGCTTTATATAAGAGCGCGTGTATTCCGTTTCGTCCGCGAGGTAAACGTCCAGCCGCACTTTATCGTCCGGTTCGGCGAACAGTTTCATTTTTCCTCACCGCCCGCTTTATCGTTTTTCTGCTTTTTTTCTTTTATCTCGCTCTTCACGAACACCCATATTATGTAGGCGACGAGCATGAACACTCCGGTCACGAGCGCCATATCGGCGACGTTGAATACCGGGAAGTTTATAAGGTCGAAGCTGAGGAAATCGCGCACGTAGCCGAGGAACATCCTGTCTACGAGATTGCCCAGCGCGCCGCTGCCGAGAAGCCCGAGCGTAACTACGAAGAACATGTTCTTCCGCTTGTCCGGATAAAACAGCGCCGCCGCGACCGCCGCAATGAACACGAAGGTGAAGCCCTTTATGACGTTCATCATCACAGGGTTGTCGCCGAACATCGACCACGCCCCGCCCGTATTGCGCACGGACACTATGGAAAACACGCCCTCTATCACCCAGATCTTGTCTATATCTTCGGTAAGACGTTTGGTGACGAGGTCGAGCGCGACTACGAGCGCGAACACGACGGCTCCCACCGCCGCCTGCACGAAGTAGCGTTTGAGCGTGGGCTTATTCTCTGTCCATTTCATGCGGTACGGTAACTCCTACACCCTCGGGCGAGAGCAGAAAGATATTTCCGGATATGCGGAGCACGCTGCCGCTGAGCGCGTACACCGCGCCCGCGGTAAAATCGAGTATGCGCTGAGCCGTGGCGGGATCGGTGCCGTCGAGATTGATTATCGCGGGCTCTTTGCGCTTCAAGTAATCTATGAGAGTCTGGACGTCGCTGCACTTCTTGGGCTCGTATACGAGCACGTTGCGGTAATCGCGCCCGCCTGCCGAAGAGGGCGTTTCGAACCTGAGCTGCGACATGTGCGCCGCCTGCCGACGCGGACGCTCTTCGCCGTAAGACTGATCGGCTCCGCCCGCGTCCTCGAAAAAGGGGTAATCGTTTACGTCGTGTCTGTCCATATTTTCTCCTTTAATCCCGCGCGGGATAGCTCCGCTCTCCGAAGAGCAGGCTTCCCGGCCTTATCATGTTCGCGCCGCGGAGAACGGCTTTTTCGTAATCGCCGCTCATGCCCGCGGAAAGGTATTCCGCCGAATGGTATTTTTCTTTAAGTTTATCGAAGAGGCGTTTCAAGCCGTCGTACATCTCGTCGGGAGCGTCTATCGGCAATACGCTCATCAGCCCCTTGAGCCGCAGGTGCGGCAGCGCGCTCACCTCTTCGGCGAGTGCGGGAAGGTCTGACGGCGTGCAGCCGCTCTTGCTCTCTTCCCCGCCGATATTGACTTCGATGAGAACGTCCATGACCTTGTTTATCGCGGCGCAGCGCTTCTCTATCTCGCGAGCGAGTTCCGACCTGTCCACCGACTGGATCATGCAGACTTTGTCGACGATGTATTTTACTTTATTCGTCTGCAACGCGCCGATGAAATGGATTTCGGGGACTTTTATGCCGTCGTATTTTGCGAGCAGTTCCTGCACCCTGTTCTCGCCCATCGCCGTTATGCCGTGGGCGGGCAGCTCGTTTATCTCATCCGCCGAGCGCGTCTTTGTCGCCGCCACTATCTTGACGGGATGAGGAGCGCGGGCAACGAAATCGAGCAGTTTTTTCACGTTCTCTTCTATCATAAGTTCAAGCTTAGCCTCTTCGCTTTGTCATATTATACAACATATATCGTGCGTTAGCAAGCGATTTGAAGTTACGCCGAGCTTCCCGGACGCAAAAATGCGCATGCGGTGAGCATGCGCACGGATATCACGAAGTCAGTCCGCGTAAACGCCGTCGAACCGCCGCGAGTATATCCTCCGGCTCCGACAGATCTTTCGATACCTCCTCCATCGGGCAGAGCCCCGTGCCCGAACGGTTGACGATATACGGGACCACGTTATCGTAGCTGACCGCCGTCCCGCGGGAGCGTAACATTGCAAGAGCGCTCTCGGAGAGCGTTGCGGCATAGACCGAGCTCACGCCGAGAAGGACGTACAGCGCCGCCGCGGCTTTGCCCGCCACTTTGTCCGCGGCGTACCAGCCGCGGAGATCCCGACCCGAATCCAGCAGCTTCACGAGAGGAGACACTCCGCGTTCGAAGGACGTCAGGTATTCCCTGCCGTTCGTAAGCATGAGCGTATACCCGCCCGCGGCAAAGCGTTTTTTGAGTTCGCACATCTCGGTCATCAGCGTTCTCCGTAAAGACGCAGACCTCTTTCCAGCCGAGCAAGCCCGTCTTCGAGCACCGAACGCGGGCATGCGGCGTTGAGCCGCAGAAAGCGCCTGCCGTCTCCGCGGTAGCGGGAGCCGTCGGAAAGATACAGACCCGTTTTTTCGCGGATGAACGACGCGAGATAAGCGGAGTCGTCCGTTATACGGCTCACGTCTATCCATACGAGATACGTCGCGTGCGAAACGACGGCTCGCGCGTCGGATATCTCACGGGAGACGTACTCCCGCGCAAGACGCTTGTTCTCCGCAAGATACGCCCTCAGCTCGTCCAGCCATCCGCCGCCCTTGCCGAAAGCCGCCGCCGTCGCGACGGCGGCGAACGCGTTTGGTTCGGCGAGCTCGTCGCTGTTCAGACCGCGCACGGCAATGTCAAGCAGGTTTTTGTTGCGCGACCATACCGCAGCCGATTGCAGCCCCGCGAGATTGAACGCTTTGCTCGCGGATATGCACGTTATGCTCACTTCCGCGCACTTATCGCTCGCGGAGGCAAAGGGCACGTAATCGAAACCCGGGTCGGTGAGATCGCAATGTAATTCGTCGGATATGACAGTAACGCCGTGCGCTTTGCAAAGTTCGCCTATCCGCGCAAGCTCCTCTTTCGTCCATATATTGCCGGTGGGGTTATGCGGATCGCAAAGTATGAGCAGACGCACGAGCGGACGGGAAAGTTTCTCCGCAAGGTCGTCGAAGTCTATCGCATAGCTTTCGCCGTCATACGCGAGCGGGCTTTCGACGGTATGCCTGCCCGCGTTCTCTATCGAGTGAAAAAAGATATCGTAAGCGGGGGTCATCACGACGACCTCGTCGCCTATGTTCGTCAGCCGCTTGACCAGGCAGGATATCGCGGGCACCGCGCCCGTACAGAAGCAGAGCTCGTCGCGGCGGATGACGGTGCCGTGGCGGTCTTTCCACCACGAGCATATCGCGTCGTACCACTCGTCGGGCAGGACGTTATAGCCGTATGCGCCGTGAGCGGCGCACTCCGCCACCGCTTCCTTTACCGCGGGCGCGGTCTCGAAATCCATGTCCGCCACCCACATGGGCAATTCGCCTTCCTTAACGTCCCATTTGAGCGAGCACGTGCCCCGCCTGTTTACCGTTTTATCGAAAACGCTCATTTCTCTCTCCTCATGCGCTCGCGCACGTCGCCGATGACGCGCGCGGGCACGCCCGCGGCTATCGCGTAAGCGGGCACGTCGCGGGTCACGACCGCGCCCATACCTATCACCGCGCCGTAGCCTATCGTCACGCCGGGCACGATACGCGCGCCCGAGCCTATCCACACTTTATCCCCTATCTTTACCTTCGCGGGCAGCATGTCTCCCCGCCTGTCCGGATCGAACGAATGATCGAGAGTCGCTATATATACGCCGTGACCGATGAGCACGTCGTCGCCTATCTCTATGCCGCCCTGGTCCTGAAAGCAGCAGCACGCATTGATAAATACACGCTCGCCCACCGTTATGTTCTTGCCGCAGTCGGTATAAAACGGCGGGAACAACGAAAAGCCGGCGCGCTCCGGCTTGCCCGTAAGCTCGAAAAACAGCCGTCCGATATCCTCCGGCTCCGTCGCCGCATTGAGACGTGCCGTGATACGCCTAGCTTCGAGAGCGAGAACGTGGAACAGTTCGTGCTCTTCCGAGCCCGCCGTCACGCGTTCGCCCAACGACATGCGAGCTTTGAATGTTTCAAGTTGCATCATGCCTGACGTTCTCCTTACGCGCATATTATAATACCCTTGCGGCGGTATTGTCAAATACTTAAAACACAGGCGTGCGATAGCTTAAAGGCATAACGCACTTGACATGCCCTCCGACCCGTGATATACTTTCCGTATGGATATCAGGCAAATAAGATATTTCCTCGAAGTAGCGCGCGAAGGCAGCATATCGCATGCCGCAGAAAGGTTGTACATAACCCAGCCCAGCCTTACGCGCCGGATGCAGAACCTCGAGAGCGAGGTCGGCAGATCGCTGTTCATACGCGGCGGCAGACGGCTGCGGCTGACGGAAACGGGCGAGCTGCTCAAAAAACGCGCCGAACAGATAACCGAACTGTTCGACAAAACGGAAGCGGAGCTTCTCGTGCCCGCGGGAGAGCCGAGCGGCGACGTGTTCATAGGCGGCGGAGAGACCAGAGCGATGAAACTGCTGACCGACGTCGCGGCAAAACTGCATGCCGACTGCCCGGGGATATACTTCCACATATACAGCGGCGACATGTCGGACATAAGCGAACGCCTTGATAAAGGGCTGGCGGACTTCGGGCTGTTCATAGAGCCTGCCGACCTCGGCAAATACGAATATCTCACCCTGCCGTTTTCGGACGAATGGGGCATTATAATGCCGAGCGGTCACCCGCTCGCGGCAAAGGAAAGCATAACGCCCGAGGATCTTGCCGGAGTGCCGCTCATGCGTTCCCGCCATTCCCTCGACCGTTCGGCGATAAGCGAATGGGTGGCGAGCATACCCGACCCCAAGCCCGCAGCCACATACAACCTGCTGTACAACGCCACGCTCATGGCGGAAGCGGGCATCGGCTGCGTGCTGTGCATAAACGGCATCGTGAACCTGACGGGCAGCGAGACGCTGTGCTTCCGTCCCCTTTCTCCCGCCGTGCGCTCGGGCGTGAGCGTAGCGTGGAAAAAGGACCAGGTGTTCTCCCGCGCCGCTTCGCTGTTCCTCAAATACCTGAAAGCGAGCATTGCGGAAAAATAAATGTACGCAAAATGCGGGCGGGTCTGCCGCGATCCGGCAGACCCGCCCGTTCTTTTAAGCCGTTACCGTTTCGGCCTTGTTCTTGGACTTATATTTTTCGGGGTGCTTCTTCGCGTCGATAAGACGGAACACCAACCACACTATACCGCCCGCGATCAGACAGTAAATGACAACATTGAACGCTATCAGCCCTATCATCCACGGGGACATATCGTAATAGATTATCGTTCCCGGAGGAGAATTCTGCAACACCGAAGAATTTGCCACCGTATACGCTATGTGGTGAAGAGCTTCGCGCATCACCGTGCGGGCAGTCGCACTGTCGTAATCCGCGAGCGTACCGTCGGTGTTCCATGCGAGCCAGGTATCGCAGCCGGCGCGCATGAACAATTCGTGTATGCCCTTGGATGACGGCCAGTTGTACATATCGCCGTTTACGAGACCGGTGAATCCCCACTCTTCCCGGAGCAAACGGGTCACAAGATCGTAGTTACAGAATGCGGTCACGGGGCCGAACGCGTTCTGCGCGATCATTATAGCCGAGCAGCCGCGCATGACTTTCGTGCCCACGGTGCCGTCGGTATCCGCCGTATACCTGATCGTCTTGCGCGCGTCGCGTATGCAGATCTCAAAGGGCTTATTGTAAAGCTCTCTCACTACCTGCTCCGTTGCCCAGGTATGCAGCGTCTTCGACCTGTTGGTCTCCTGGTCGTTGAGACCGAAGTGTTTGATGAAGTCGTACATGCCCGCGCCCGATGTGCCCGTGACTATCGCCGCGGCGATCTTACCCGTCAGTATGGGGTCCTCGCTGAAATATTCGAACACTCTGCCCTGGAAAGGCGAACGGTGAAGGTTCATCGCGGGAGACATCCTGCCGTGGAGATCGAGCGTGAGCGCCTCCTGCCCCATCGCCTCGCCCATCTTTTCCATGAGCGCGACGTTCCACGTAGACGCCATTTCGGGCGCCATACACCACGAAGTCGTCAGGTCATCCTGATTCTGCATGCGCACGCCGTTTGCGCCTTCGCAGTGGCTGCTGGGCGGCAGACCTATGGAATCCACTCCTTCGTAGAAATAATTGGAGCGCGTGAAGTTGTATATGATATCGTCTTTATCCGCGTCCCAATCTATCTGATCGAGAAGTATCTCCCAGCTCTCGTCATAATAATCCTTGCCGCGCATATCGAGAACGGTGAGCGTTTTTTCGGCACCGCTCTTCGGCATGACGTCGGTGTATACTTTGCTGCCTTCGACGTTACCCATCTCCGGGTTCGTCGCCGAATCGAACGCCTGCTCTATGCCGAACATATCTATGTACTTCTGCGAGATCTCTTTGCTCCTCACCGGCTCTTCGGACGTAAAGTCCGCGTCCCACGCCTTACGGGAAAGCATATCCGTTTCGTCGCGCATATAGTCGCTCATATACGGGAAGAGATTGGTCGCGGCGATGAACTCAGCATCGGGATCTTCCGCCTGACGTGCGGGAAAATCGAGCAAAGTGCCGTCGTCCGCCATAGCCGACTGCATATCTTTTTCCAACGTGCGGGGGTTGGAGTTATCGTACCAGATCGTTTCGGGGTTGTGCCACGTCTCGCTGTCCGTCACATCATGACTGTTAGCGCGAAGTGAAACGATATAGTCCCCTTCCTCCAGCATATAGCAGCCCGTAGTGCCATCGCCGTTGTCGCGCGTATAGCAGTAAGACGACATCTCTTCGACGGAGAACGTGATCGTAACGGTCGCGCTGTCATGCGGCTCGATGAGCTTCGTCTTAGCAAACGCCAGCAGATTGACCGTGGGCTTTTCGATGAGCATCGTGCGGTCGAGATCGGTATACGGCGCGGTATAGTACAGCTGGACCACTTCTTTGCCTGCCTTTTCTCCGTCGTTGGTAACGGTGACTTCTACCGTTATATCGTCGCCTCGCTTGTCGAAAGCCGTGATCTCCGAAGTAAAGTCGGTGTACGATAGACCGTAACCGAAAGGATATGCCACTTCACCGGGCGTGACTACTCCGCCGTTCTCGTCAAGCTCGCCGTAAACGAAGCCGGCTACCTTGATGTCGTGAGCGGTCTCGTAGTAACGGTAACCGTTGTACATGCCTTCTTCATATTCCACATAAGGGCGGTAGTAGAGGTCTTTGCCGTCCTCGTTCTTCGTTCCGGCGGCATGAGGAGGGGTTTCGGAAAACTCCCACATCGTGGCGTTCGTGTAATAGAAATCGCCCCAATTTTTGAAAGAAGGAGTATCGAGGAAGTCCGTTGCGAACAGATCGACGAGCCTGCCCGAAGGATTTACATCGCCGCAAAGTATAGACGCGAGAGATTTGAAACCGTTATCTCCGGGATGACCCGCCCAGATGATGGCGTCCGCTTCCAGCTCTCCGTCCATCACTACGTCGAGTTCTATGGGATTGGACGCTACGACGACGAGAACGACTTTTTTGCAACTCTCTTTGGCAAAAGCGATCATATCGCGCTCGTTCTTTGAAAGCTGAAGGAAATGTTCTGTGCCGTCTGTGTAACCGTCGCTCTTTTTGTCCGCATTCTCGTTGCCCGAACGCGTGACGAACACGAGCGCGGTGGAATCCTTCATCTTGCCGAGGTCTGTATCCGAAAGAGAATCGTACACCGAAGCGTCCAGCTCGAGTATATAGTTATCTCCGCCCATCTGCGCCACGTCGTGCGCGGTGGTGCCTTCGGCTGCCGCGGGAGCGTCGGGATAATTTGTGTATTCGACGGGCTGATACCACGACCCCGTCTCGCTCGGTCTCCACATGCCGAGCTTATAGCCCGTGCTTTCGGGTTGAAGATCGGCAGCGGCAGTGACGATGTTTGTAAACTTCGCGCCCAAAGCTTCCGCGGGAGATACGGTCGCTTCGCCTTCGGGATCGGTGTACTTGATCGAACCGCCTGCGGCATTGCCGTTATAGATGGGATGAGCGTATCCCCTGCCGAACGGCGTGACCGCAGCGCTCTTCGAAAGAGGCAATACGCCGTTATTTTTGAGCAGCACCATACCTTCGTTCACCACTTCTTCGTTCACCGAAAGAGTATACTCTTTGGCTTCCTCCGTTGTTTCGAAACGGCGGTCATAGTAGTCCGTATCCCAATCCTCCGTCCCCTCAGGGATCTCGCGGTGCATTTCGCCGCGTCCCAGGTGGTTGTTGAGCACCGGTGCGAACATGTTGCAGGCGACTGTGACCGCGATCACGAGGATGAGCAAAAATACCATGATCGGTATCACTATCGCCATGAACTTACGATTGGACATCTTTTGTTTCATTCCAATCATTTCCTCCTTTTAATATTTTCTCGCGGATATCTCTTCCGACAGGCGCAGTATAAAAGAAAAAGGACGAGCCGTCAATAGTCTCGTCCCAAACTTGCTTTATTTGTCCTAACCTTGATCCTTGCTTCGCTTCCAGACCGGTACAGGGATCATACAACCGAGGCTGAAAAGATCTCCGGTCACCCGGCAATCCATGGTGCCGCCGTACTTTTCAACTATCATTTTTATCGACTTTACGCCGAAACCGTGACGGTCCGGATCGCCTTTCGATGACAGCGGCATACCGCCCGAGAATCGCAACTCTCCGGCGAAATAATTATCCTCGCTCACGGAGATCTGCCCCGCGACGTTGCGCACATTCAGGCTCACGACGCGTTTTTGCGGATCGCTCACATGTTCGCACGCTTCTACGGCATTCTCGAGGATATTACCGAACAGCGAACAGATATCGGCAACGGACATGAAACCGAGTGCCTTACCGTCGGCGAGCGCTGTAAATATTATCTCGTGCGAAGAACAGTATATGCGGTATTCGGAAAGAATGATATCCAGCGTTTCGTTGCCCGTTTTCATCTCGCTGTCGTAAATATCGGCGAGACGTTTCAGCTCGTCGAGATCCACTCCGCTCCTTGCGCTGTCGATATAATGTCTTATATCGTGACATTTGACGTTTACCAATTCCATATTGCTGCGCAGCTGCTCGTAATGCCGCAGCTCTTTCGCACGCAGCGAATCGATGGCGCCCAGCTCGCGGCTGAGTCTGCGGCGTTCGAGCATATCCGAACGCAGGAACAATATGAATACGCAGCAACATATAAGAAGCACCGACGACAATGCGGCAAGAGGAGCACTCTCCGCACGGAATATGCTGAGCACGGCGTTCGCCACGAGAACGACGAGAAGCGTACCCGCCGCGAGCAGAGTTACGTCCGCTTTGCCAACCCCTCCCGCGTTCACACCCGGCGGAAGAAACAGCCTCACGATGACAAGAACAACGGCGGATATCGCCAGCTGTATGAGCGACGTAAGTATAAATCCGGAGACCATGCCGAGCTTATAGACAGCCATGAGCATGTGGTCGCCGTAATTCGCCAGACCGTAGATATTATAACAGATATGCTGCGCCGCATAGCCTGCAACGCCGCTGAGCACGCATTCGCGAAAAGGCATGTCGTAGCAAAAATAAATAGCGGCAAGCGACACCGCGAACATCAGAACGTAAGTAAGCACGGCAACCGCATTCACGGCGACTGCCGATACGATATGTTCCGCCGCCGCGTAATACCCCAGCGTTACGGGAAAAGCAAACACGAACTGCGCCGCCAGGCACAGCAGAAAACGCAGTGCAAAACGCTCACGCCTGAGTTTCCACGGAGACGCCAGGCATTCCCCGGAATTAAGCACCGCTACGAATATCAGACTGCCCGTGATATAGTAAACGTATCCGCTCATTACTTTACCCCACCGCCACGTGCGACCCACTCGTTGAAACGGCTCACGAATTCTTTTCTGCGCGGATGACTTATCTGCAGTTCATCTTCCCCGACGCGCACGATATACCCGCCGATATATCTTATCCACGCCGGATTCACGAGATAACAACTGTTGCAGCGCAGGAAGTTATACGGTGCGAGCAGTCCGGAAAGGTTTTTGATCGTATTGCGCCCCTCTGCGACGGAATGCGGAGCGATATGATATATACAGCGATGTCCCGTGACCTCTATATACATCAGATCGCGCACGGCTACGCGCAGACCTCCGCCTTCCGCCGGAACAACGACGGAGCGATCGTCCCTGCTGCGCACGGCGAAAACGGCTCTTCTCATCTTGATACGGAAATCATAATAAGAAACGGGCTTGACTATAAAATCCAGCGCGTTCACCTCATAACCTTTGACCGCGAACTGCGCCATATTCGTCACGAATATGAGAACGGTCTCGGTATCGCGCTCGCGCACCTTTGCCGCCGCCCGCATACCGTCGATACCGGGCATCATTATATCCATGAACACTATATCGTACTCCGGAGAATAATCCGTCAAAAAAGCAACGGCATCGGAAAACACGGAGACGTCGAATATCTCGCCTTCTTCCTCGCCGAAATCTTTCAGATACCGCGACAAAATATCCGAATACTTTTTCTCGTCTTCCACTATCGCTATGCGGATCATTCGTTTTCCTCCGTTACACATAAAGTATAACAAATACGCGCTGTTTTGTCAATATAGAAAAACAGCCGCGGGAACCGCGGCTGCGTGTAAATACGTTTTTTATCCCTTCCTGCGCACCGTTGTTTTAGAGGGGTCGACGCGGGAGGGGTCGAGCGTGAGTTTACCGATATCGCCCGCGGCTATCGTTCCGGACGACGGGTTGAACACGCTGTCTATCCTTCCGTCTATGTCCGCGTCCACCGACGAGTATTCGAATGCAAGAGTGGTATCCGCCGTGCGGCAGTTCTTCATCACGAGGTTTTCGATGTAGCACATGCCCTGGAGGCTCTCCACCGTACAGTTTATGAGCGTGAGGTTTTTGGCGTTCCAGCCGAGGTACTCGCCCGAAATGAACGAGTCGATGACCGTGACGTTCTCGCTGTTCCAGAACGCGTCTTTGGTGAGCATGCGGGCGTTTTTTATCGTGACGTTCTTCGCGCCGTCGAAGCCGTAATTGCCTACGAGGTCGAAGTTTTCTATCTCCGCGCCGCAGACGTTCATCGCGAAGTAATCGCCGCGGGCGCGCACGTTGCGGAGTTTCACGTCCGCACAGTTCCAGAGCGTTTCCTCGGCATGAGGCAAAAATACGTCGTCCAGCGTTATCCCGCGGCAGCGGCGGAAGGTCTTGGGCGCTTCTATGATACCGCGGCTGAAAGCAAAGTTGTTCGTATACCACACTCCCGCGCGGGCGGTCTCGTAAAACGTGCAGCCGTCCAGCTCGACGTTCTCGCAGTACCAGAGCGGATACTTCCACTTAAACAGCGTATCCGTTATTTTCAGATCGCCGCTCTCTTTGAGAGGCGACTCGCCGTCGCCGAACGTGCAGCGCGTTATCGCCGCGCCGCGGGTGCCGAACATCGCGCGCTCGCCCGTAAAAAACTTATCGGAAACTTCCCTGAATCCGTCCATAGCTAATCCTTTGCTCCGACGGAGATCCCGTTCGGACGCCGTTAATCCTTTTTGCTCCGTATATATTCGTCTATCGCTCTTGCCGCCGTCTTGCCCGCGCCCATCGCGCTGATGACCGTGGACGCGCCCGTGACCGCGTCGCCGCCCGCGTATATGCCCTCGCGGGACGTAAGACCGTCCTCGTTCACTACGATGCCGCCGTGACGGTTGACTTCCAGCCCCTTGACAGTGGACTTTATGAGCGGATTGGGCGACGTGCCTATGCTCATGACGACGGTGTCGACGTCCAGCACGAACTCGCTGCCCGGCACGGGCACGGGACGGCGCCTGCCGCGCTCGTCCGGCTCTCCCAGCTCCATCTTTATGCACTTAATGCCCGTCACGCAACCGTTCTTCGGGTCGCGTTTATCGCTTTCGTTATGATATCCGAGTATCTCCACGGGATTGCAGAGCAGACGGAAATCGATACCCTCTTCCTCGGCATGCTCCACCTCTTCGCGGCGGGCGGGAAGCTCGGTCATGGAACGGCGATAGACGATATATACCGTCTCGGCGCCCAGGCGGAGCGCGGTGCGCGCGGCGTCCATTGCCACGTTACCGCCGCCGACCACGGCTACTTTACCTCCCTTCATGATGGGAGTATCCGACTTATCGCGGTATGCCTTCATGAGATTGCTGCGCGTAAGGAACTCGTTTGCGGAGTATACGCCTTTGAGGCTCTCGCCCGGGATGTTCATGAAATTGGGCAGTCCCGCGCCCGAGCCGATGAATACCGCTTCGTATCCCGCGTCGAAAAGCTCGTCCACGGTAAGCGTTTTGCCGATGACGACATTCGTCTCCACATCCACGCCGAGACGCTTCAAACCGTCCACTTCCCTCGCGACTATCGCTTTGGGCAGACGGAACTCGGGTATGCCGTACACGAGCACGCCGCCCGCGGTGTGCAGGGCTTCGTATACCGTTACTTTATAACCTTTTTTCGCGAGATCTCCCGCGCAGGTCAGTCCGCTGGGACCCGAACCCACGACGGCTACCTTATGCCCGTTGGGCGCGGGGCGAACTGCGCTGTCGCACACGTTGTCGTTATGCCTGTCCGCCACATAGCGTTCCAGCCTGCCTATGCCTACGGGCTCGAACTTTATGCCGAGCGTGCACTTGGCTTCGCACTGCGTTTCCTGCGGGCACACCCTGCCGCATACGGCGGGCAGCGAGGAGAAACCGGATATGACGTCGTAAGCACCCTCGTAATCGCGCTCTTTGATCTTCGTTATGAACGCGGGTATGTCTATACCGACGGGGCAGCCGCTCACGCACGGTCTGTTTTTGCAGTTCAGGCATCTCTGCGCCTCGGCGACCGCGATCTCCTCGGTGTAGCCGGTGGCGACTTCGTCGAAATTATGCGCCCTTACTTTCGGGTCCTGAGAGGGCATCGGGTGTTTTTTGGGTACGATGGGCATTATGCGTTCACCTCCGCTGCTTTTTTGAGAAGATTACACTCTTCGTCGCGCGCTTTGCGCTCGAACTCGGCATACTGCGACGCGCGCATCATGGCTTCGTCGAAGTCCACGGTAAAGGCGTCGAAATCAGGTCCGTCCACGCAGGCAAACTTGGTCACGCGGTTGCCTTCGGCGTCCGTCACCGTCAGCCGGCAGCAGCCGCACATGCCCGTACCGTCTATCATTATGGGGTTCATGGAGATGATCGTCTTCTGATCATACTTCTTCGTTTCGAGAGTGACGAATTTCATCATGATCACGGGACCTATGGCGATGACCACGTCGAAACGCTCGCCGCTCTCCAGCATCTCATGCAACGGAGCGGTGACTACGCCTTTCTCTCCCCAGCTGCCGTCGTCGGACATGCGGTAGAAGCGGTCGGACGCCGCGGCGAATTCGTCTTCGAGGATGACGAGATCTTTATTGCGGAATCCCGCTATCGTCGTGACCTCGCAGCCGAGGTCGTGCAGCTCTTTCGCTACGGGGTACGCTATCGCGCAGCCCACGCCGCCGCCCACTATGCAGGCGCGCTTTACGCCTTCCGTCTCCGTCGGGTTGCCGAGAGGTCCGACGAAATCGGCTATACTTTCACCCTGCTTTTTGGAGTTCAGCTTCATGGTCGTCGCGCCCACTATCTGGAAAATGATGTCTACGCTACCTTTTTCCCTGTCGTAGCCCGCCACGGTAAGAGGGATACGTTCGCCCTCTTCGTCTACGCGCAGTATGACGAACTGCCCCGGCTGCGCCTTACGGGCGACGAGCGGAGCGTCTATCGACATGAATGTTACGGTGGGATTGAGTTCCCGCTTTTCGAGTATCTTATACATTGCTTGTCCTCTCGGTCGGGCAGGCGTCATGCGCCCGCCCATGCCCGATAATTATAATACATATCGCGACCGTTTGTCAAACGCTTAAAGCAGAGCGGGCATACGCGCGAGCGTTACCGCCGCCAACGCCGAAGCCCGCCTGAGCGCTCCCGCGGCGGAAACCGCACTGTCCGCCGCCTGCATCAGTGCCGCGCCGAGAGCGACCGCCCTGCCGCTGTCCGCCATACCGCACAGCTCTGCCGCGATCCCGTCTAAAGAAGCAAGCGCTTCGGAGCCGCTCATATCTCCCGATTCTACGGCGCGCCACAGCTTTTCCGTCTCTCTCACCGCTTCCGTCGCAGCCGCGACGAACTCCTCGTCCTCCGCGTTCGGCACGGGTACGGACAGCTCGGCTACCTCCGTTCCCGTACTCTCCGCCACGCTCTCGGCATCATGCTTTTCGGCATACACCGCATAGATGACGAGATCGCCGCAGATCACGCCCGCGCCGCCCGCTTTTCTCACCGACGCGGCAAGAGAGGCGGCGTCGTCCGACCGCTTCCCCGCCGCGTAAAAAATGTCCGCTCGCGTAAGGTCGGTAAGCCTTATCCCGCGCACGCCTATGATCACCCCGCATACGAGAGCGGTGACCGCGCATATAGCCGTCACCGCCGCTCCCAATCCGAATACCGCTTTCTTCACCGCGCTCATACGCCATGATATGAGCATACCGCGCGGCTTTATGACACGCAAAAGCAGCCCGCTCAAAGGGCTGCTTGGAAAACCGTGATCAGACTTTGATACGCTCTCCCTCCCGGACGGGCGGGATACCGCACTTTTCCAGCGAAGGCAGCGCGTCGTAAGTCGGGCTGAAATGTATCGCACATATCTTTACGCCCGCTTCTTCCGCGAGGCGCGCACCTTCCTCGGCGACCATGTGCGCCGTGCCCGAGGGAAAGCTGCAATCGACGAGCGCAAGTTCGCTGCCGCGGCAGAACTCGACCAGCTTGTCCGTATACTTCGCATCCGCCGTATAGACGAAGCTACTGCCGTCCTCCGTCACCTTGACGGCATACGTTTCGAGCGGATGAACGGTGCGGCAGAATTCGAAGCTCATATCGCCCACCCGCACGCGCGCGCCCTCGTTTATCACGCGGACGTCGTGAGCGGGCGCGTTTTTGAGAAGAGTGAAACACTCGCTCGGCGTGGGCGGACA
>DXHS01000022.1 GCA_019113275.1 Candidatus Protoclostridium stercorigallinarum | reverse complement strand
CGATAACCATATCCTCGTCGGCGCTGATACCGCGGCGTTCGTCGTGGAACGCGCGTCGATCGCTCTTACGGCGGACGATATCTCGGTGGGCAGCCCCGAATACGGCGATAAAGTAACGCCTTCGTTCGGCGGGGATATCCCCGACGGCGCGGGTGCTATAACGTGGAGCTATTACGGCGAATCGAACAACGGCGCGTGGAGCTTCGGCGCTGAAAATGCGCAGACTGCGGCTCCTTCGCTCGCGGGCAGCTATACCGTAGTCGCGACCGTCGCGCAGACGGCTAACTACGAAGGCGCGACCGCAAGCAAGGCGTTCGCGATAGCGAAAAAGGCGCTTGTCGCGCCCGCTCTCGGAGAAGAGGAAACTCTGTACGACGGCGCCGAGCACTCCAACGTGATAAACGGCTACGACAGCGTCACGATGAGTTTCAACGGCGGCGAGCTCAGTGTTTCGTATGAAGGCGGCAGCACGATAACGCTGCGCGCTACGGATAAGGGCGAATATACTGTAACGGTAACGCTCAAAGACGCCTATAACTACGCATGGGCGGATATCGAAGGCGGCGAGGTGGCTCTTACCTGGACGATAGCCGCCGCAGACGATAATACGATAACAGACTTTGTGTTCTCCTCAGGCTGGACGTATGGCGAAACGCCGTCCGCTCCGACCGCGTCCTCGGCGTACGGCGTCGTGACGTTCGCTTACGCGCCGTACGACGAAGAGGGCGCTTACGAGGAGAGCGACTGGTCGGCGGATATCCCCGTGCACGCGGGCAGATACGTCATACGCGCCTACGTCGCGGAGACGGAGAGCTATAACGGCGCGGAAGAGATACGGGGATTCGTCATTGAAAAGGCGACTCTTACCGTGACTCTCGGCGGCGGCAGCGTGATGTACGGCGAAAAAGCTCCCGAGTTCTCCGCGGTATACAGCGGATTCGTGCGCGGCGACACCGCGGCTACGGCCGTTACGGGCGTGCTCGTCGTTCGGGCGGAAGGTTACGAAGCCGGCAGCGACGTAGGCGAGTACACCGTCACCGCTTCGGGCATATCCGCAGCCGACTACGACATAGTGTACGAAAACGGCAAACTCACCGTGCGCTCCGTTTCCGCGATCGTGGAAATAGACGACCTGAATTCCGTGTATGGCGACGAGATAGTCATAAACGGCGACGAGTTCACCGCATACGGGCTCGTGGCGGGCGACGTCGCGGCGGACCTCGGAGTTACGCTCGTAAAAGCGGCGGGTGAGGACGTCGGCGTTTATGCGATAACGGGCACGGCGCAGACGGAGAATTACAACGTGACCTTCATCGGCGGCAAGTATACGATAACCGCACGCAAGGTGACCGTGGAGATAACTTCGGGCGGCGGCGTTTACGGTTCGGCGATAACGCCCGCTTCCGCGAAGCTTGATAACGTCGCTGCGGGAGATACCGTCGATGTGACGCTCACGTATTCGGGCACGGCATACGACGGCACTAAGGTAAGCGGTACGACCGCTCCCGCTCTTGCGGGCAGGTACACCGTAACGGCGACGATAAGCGACCCGAACTACAATCTCGTAGGCGTGAGCATATCCGAGTTCTTCGTTGAGCGCATGAAAGTGGCGGTGCCCGCCGCGCCGAGCAAGGCGTACAGCGGCTCCGCGCAGATGCCCGACATCGCTGAGAGCGATCTCTACGCGGTAACGGAGCGCACTGACATGATAAACGCGGGCGAATATGCCGTGACGATAACGCTCACGGATACCGCCAACACCGTATGGGAAGACGGTTCATCCGCTCCCGCCGTCGTACAGTGGACGATAACCAAACGCCTGCTCGATAAACCCTCGCTGCCCGACGAAACGTATACGGAAAACGGCGAGGAGCAGACTCTCACGCCCGTCGGCTACGACGAGAGCACGATGAGCATATCGGGCAATAAGGCTACGGACGCGGGCGAATATACCGCGACGGTAACTCTCAAAGATACCGCGAACTACGCGTGGGCGGACGGCTCCGTCGATCCCGTGAGCATAACATGGACGATAGCCGACGAGGAGATCGTGCTCACATGGCTGGTTATCACGCTGTCCTGCGTGGTGGGCGCGGAAGTCGTCGTGCTGGCGATAGGCATAGCGCGCAGGCGCGGAAAGAACGGCGGCCCGTCGGGCGGCACTCCCGAGAGCGGGACTCCCGATGATACGGCAGCGGCTGACGCCGCGGAAGGAACGGAAGGGCAGCCTGCCGAAGACGCGGAGCACGGGGAAGCTCCCGCTTCGGCGGAAGAGGATCCGCCCGCACGGCAGACGGACGGCGGGATGATGTCCGCGGCTATAGCGGGCTCGCCCCTTCTCGCGGTGCTCGCGTCCCTCGGCGAGGGCATAGCGAGCGGTATCCTCGGCGCGGCAGCGGTAGGTCTGCTCATAGCGATACTCGT
Source organism: Candidatus Protoclostridium stercorigallinarum (assembly GCA_019113275.1). Classification (GTDB taxonomy): domain Bacteria; phylum Bacillota; class Clostridia; order Christensenellales; family Pumilibacteraceae; genus Protoclostridium; species Protoclostridium stercorigallinarum. Next base: position 1,280 of record DXHS01000022.1, on the reverse strand, counting down.
CGTGTTCCTTAAAAAGAAAAAGACGAGCGCTTCCGAAGGCGAGGAAACGCCCGCGGAGGCTCCCGAGCCGGCAGCGGAAGAGCCCGCCGAAGACATCCGAGAGCCCGCGGAGGAAGAACCCGAAACGCTTATCGAAGCGGCAGCGGCGGTCGCCGAAGATCGGCCCGCGGTCGAGGAACCCGCGGCGGAAGAAGTTCCGGCGGAACAGCCCGAGCCCGATCTCGAGCCCGCGGAAGAGAGCGAGCCCGAAGACGAGCCGGACGACGACGTTATAGACGAGGAGGCGGAGGAAGAACGCGAACAGTCTATGGCGGCGGAAGAGATACCAGAGGAATGGAAAACGGGTCTCGGCATGACGGCGGCGGAGGACGGCAAGGTATATTTCCGTTACAACTTCAGCTTCTATGCGCGCCTCATCCAGGCGTCCGACGAAGTGCAGTCGCGTTACGGCGAACTGTGCGACGAGATGGATTCCTATCCGCGCATAAAGTCTGTCGTGAGCTGGAAGAAGATGCGCGTCTATTCGGGCAGGAAGACAATCGCGATGATGCTGTTCAAAGGCAAAAAACTGTGTATCGCGTTCGCGCTCGACCCCGACGTATACGCGAACACCAAATACCGCGGCGAGGATATGCGGGGCAGGAGACGTTACGAAAAAACGCCCATGCTGCTCCGCCTGACGAGCGCGCGTAAAGTAAAGTACGCCAAGTTCCTGCTCGGCGAGGCGGCTGCCGCGCTCGGGCTGGAAAAGAACGAAACGCAGCGTTCGGAGTTCGGACTGCCGTACCGCTCCACCGAAGATCTTATCCGCGAAGGGCTCGTCAAAGTCATGGCGAGCGACCGCCGCGGAGGTTCGGGCGGCAAGCTCGTCCCCGCGGATATAGCGGCGATGATACGCGAGCGCATAACGCTGGTGGAAGCGCGTTCGGTGCTGTCCGACGAAGCCGCGGCGGCTCTTATAGAGGACGCCACCGTCGAGCCTCAGCCGGAGCCGGTTCCGGAGCCCGCTCCCGCGCCCGAGGCGGAGACGGCTCCCGAGCCTCAGCCCGAGCCGGAAGAATCGCCCTGCTCTCCCGAAGCCGAAAGCGAAAAGGAAAGCGGGGAAGATGTTACGGCTCCCTGCGAACCTCCCGCGGAGACGCCTGCGCCGCCCGCACCCGCGGCGGCACGCGCTCTGCCCGTACTTGCGGACGTCCCCCGCCGTTACCGCGGAGAGGTGAACATCGATTCGCTTTCCCGCAGGTTCAAAGCGGGCGAGACCGTAACGCTGGAAGAGCTCA
>DXHS01000021.1 GCA_019113275.1 Candidatus Protoclostridium stercorigallinarum | reverse complement strand
TGGGCGTTATCGCCTTTTCGAGCTGCTCCGCCGTCATTTTGAACCCGCTCGCGCCCGTCGTCTCGAGAACGACGACCTTACCGCCCGACATCTTGATGAGCTCGGGGTACGTCAGCCAGTAGGGCGCGGGAAGGATAACTTCGTCGCCGGGGTTTATCAGCGCTTCGCAGGCGTTCCTGAGAGTCTGCTTGCCGCCCGTGGATACCACTATCTGTTCGGGGGCGTACTCCACTCCCGTATCGCGCGTGAGCTTGTCCGCTATGGCGCGGCGCAGCTCGAGCGTACCGGGAACGGGAGTGTACTTCGTCATGCCTTTATCCAGCGCGTACTTCGCCGCTTCGATTATATAATCGGGGGTATTGAAATCGGGTTCGCCCGCGCCGAAGGACACTATGTCCAGCCCCTGCGCCTTCATGGCTTTCGCCTTCGCCGTTATCGCCAGAGTGAGGGACGGTGAAATGTTTTTTGCTCTCTCGGAAATCTCCATTTGCATATCTGCTCCTTAAGCTTTATCTGTATTCCTTATTTCACATTTCTCCCTTACCCGACATGATACCATATAACGGCGAAAAACGCAAGCGTTTACCCGCCATGAGCGCATACGGAACGTATTTATCGCCGGATATCCGCGTATCGCCGCTCCGCGATCGCCCGTATGACGGAAAATGCCGCGCGCCCTGCGGCGCGCGGCATGACGACTCAGATGGGAATGAGTCTGAGAATGGATCCGCTGAGGATCATGAGTACGAGGTCGATGACCCAAACGATCCAGAAACCGGTCAGCAGCCTTACGATACCCGCAACGATCTTGCCTTCCGAGAATCTCGTGATCGCGCCGCACAGCCACGCCGTGATCGGGATGATCGCAAGAATGATGCTGACGAGACGTCCGAGACCGAAATAATCTCCCTTACGTGCCATTTGCAGTTCTCCTCCTTGTTTTGATGCGTAAGTTCAAAGCACATTTTCACTTACCTTTTACATTATAACATATAATTTTCACAAAGTAAATACGTATCGGCAAAATTTCCGAAAATTTTTCCGCAAGGCATACCCGGTGCTCTTTCGTTGACATGGCGCCGTGAATATGTTATGCTCGTCGGGTAAGATATATTATACGGGAAACGACGAAATTATGATCGAACTACTCAAATACCTCAAAGGCTACCGCGCGGCGGCGATAGCCGCGCCGCTGTTCAAGATAATCGAGGCGGTGATAGAGCTGATCGTCCCGCTCATCGTGGCGTACATGATAGACACCGCGATCGCGGGCGGCGACGTGCCGCTCATCATCGGGCTGGGTTGTCTGATGGCGGGGCTGAGCTGTTTAGGACTGGGATTCTCCCTCTCCTGCCAATATCTCGCGTCCAAAGCCGCGGTGGGCATGGGGTGCAACATCCGCAAGGCGCTGTACGCGCACCTGCATAAGATGTCTCTCGGCGACGCGGACCGCATGGGTACGGGCGCGCTGGTCAACCGCCTGTCCACCGACGTGGCTCAGGCTCAGCAGGGTTTCGCGATGTTTTTGCGGCTCATGCTGCGCGCTCCCGTCATTGCCGCGGGCGGAGCGATAATGAGCATAATAGTCGCGCCCTCGCTGTGGTACATCGGCGTGAGCGCGGGCGTGCTGGCGTTCGCGGTGCTGCTCGTCGTGATGAGAGCGGGCGTATCCCGCTTTTCGGCTATGCAGAAAAAACTGGACGACATATCCCGCCTGACCAACGAGACGGTGCGCGGCGAGCGCGTGATACGCGCGTTCGCGGGCGAGGAGCGCGGTAAGCGGGCGTTCTCGTCCGCTCTCGACGGGCACTGCCGCGCCGCGGTGGCGGCGAGCGCGCTCTCCTGCCTGCTCACTCCCGCGGCGACGGTCATCATAAACGCCGCCGTCGTGGTACTGCTGTGGCTGGGCGGCGGCATGGTGAACGACGGAGCGCTCAGCTCGGGCGATCTCGTGGCGCTCGTCAATTATCTCAATCAGATACTTCTCGCGCTCATAACGACGGCTACGCTCATGGTTCTCATATCCAAAGCGATATCCTCGGCTGCGCGCATAAACGCGGTATTCGCTCTGCCCGAGGATCCCGAAGGCGAGGGCGCGATCCCCGATCCCGAAGCTCCGCTCGTGGAGATGAAGAACGCATCCTTCTCGTTCGGCGGCGAAGAGAATGCGGTGGGCGGACTGAACATCACGCTGCACCGCGGCGAAACGCTGGGCGTCATCGGCACGACGGGTTCGGGCAAATCCACGCTTGCCGGGCTGCTCGTCCGCTTTTACCGCGCGACCGAGGGCGAGGTGCGTATCGCGGGCAACGACATACGCGATTATACCGACGAGCAGCTGCGCTCGCTCGTTACGCTCGCGCCGCAGAAACCGCTGCTGTTCTCGGGAACGGTGCGAGGCAATCTCGAAATGAGCGGTGTCTCCGACGACGACAAGATGACCGAGGCGCTCATGACCTCGCGCGCATGGGGCTTCCTCGAAGAGAAAGCGGGTCTGGACAGCGAGGTCACGCAGAAAGGCAATAACTATTCGGGCGGCGAGAAACAGCGCATTTCCCTTGCCCGCGCTTTGCTGCGCTCCGCGCCCGTGCTCGTTCTCGACGACGCGGCGAGCGCTCTCGATTACGTCACCGAGGCGGAAGTGATGAGCAGCGTGCGCAAGATGTGCCGCGACAAAGCCGTGATAAACATCTCGCAGCGCATAGGCACGATACGGCGCTCGGATAAAGTGCTCGTGCTCGACGGCGGTCGCGTGATGGGATACGGCACGCACGAGGAGCTGCTGCGCACATGCGAGCTTTACCGCATGCTGGGCGCGCGCCCGCACTCGCACGCCGTGGCGGAAGGAGGCAACGCATGAAAAGCCCTAGACGCGAAAAATTTTCGGTGATACTCCGTCTGCTCCGCCTCGCGCTGCGGCACAAGGGATGCTTTTTCCCCGGGATGCTGCTCGTTATAGCGGGCACGGCGCTTTCCCTGCTCGCCCCCGTGCTCACGGGCATGGCGATAGACTACGCCGTCCTCGGCGCG
>DXHS01000020.1 GCA_019113275.1 Candidatus Protoclostridium stercorigallinarum | reverse complement strand
CTTGACAAACCGCCGCTTCGGTTGTATACTTGCAAAAGAAGAATAAATAAACCGCGGTTATATTTGCTGCGGGCGGAGATATATGGCAAAAGTATACGACATCACGGGCATGAGCTGCGCGGCGTGCAGCGCGGCGGTGGAGCGTGCGGCGAAGAAGGTCGCGGGCGTAAAGAGCGCTTCGGTGGATCTGCTGTCGGCTACGCTCACCGTGGAAGGCGACGCCGCGCCCGCCGATATAATAAAAGCGGTTACGGATATAGGTTACGGCGCGAGCGAGAAAAAAGAGCGTAAGCGCATAGGCGAGGTGCACGCGCGCGAGGCGAGAGCGACGCTCGGGCGGCTCATAGTCTCCGTCGTGCTGCTCGTCCCCGTCATGTATTTCGCGATGGGGCATATGATAGGCTTGCCGCAGTTCCCCGGAAAAGCGGGGGCGATAGCGGGTGCTTTCATACAGGCGGCTCTCACAGTGGCGGTGATGATCGTGAACCGCAAATTTTTCGTGAGCGCGTTCAAGGGGCTGCGCCACATGTCGTTCAACATGGATACGCTGGTATCCCTCGGCAGTATAGCTTCGTTCTGCGTGGGCGTTTACGGCACCGTGCTGCTGTTCGGCGTGGACGGCGGTCTTACGGGGGATGCGCTCTCCGCCGCGATAAGCTCGGCGCGGAGCTACCTGTATTACGATTCGGCGGCGATGGTCCTCACCCTCGTGACGGTGGGCAAGTTCCTCGAAGCGCTGTCCAAAACGCGCACGACGTCCGCCATCGACGGGCTGATATCCCTGCGCCCCGACAAGGCGCGCATTATAAAGGACGGCAGAGAAGAACTCATCCCCGCCTCCATGCTCGTGGCGAACGACGTATTCGTCGTCAAAGCGGGCGAAAGTATTCCCGCGGACGGCGAGGTGACGGAGGGCGAAGGCGCGGTGAACGAAGCCGCGATCACGGGCGAGAGCATCCCGCGCGACGTTCGCGGCGGCGACAAGGTGGTTGGGGCATGCCTGCTCGAGAGCGGTTATATCAAAGTGCGCGCCGAAAAGGTGGGCGAAGATACCACGCTTTCCCGCATCATAGACGCGGTGGAGCGCGCCTCGGCGGGCAAAGCGCCCGTGGGGCGGCTGGCGGATAAGATAAGCGGCATATTCGTGCCCGCGGTCATAGGCGTAGCGCTCGTCGTGTTCGCGGTGTGGATGATCGTGACGGGCGTAAGCGCGGGCGCGCCCGACGTCGCCCGTTCGGTGATATTCGCCGCGAGCGTGCTCGTGATATCCTGTCCGTGCGCGCTCGGGCTGGCGACTCCGGTCGCGGTCACCGTGGGCGTGGGCAGCGCGGCGCGCGAAGGTATACTCGTGCGCAGCGCGGCGGCGCTCGAAAACGCGGGCAGGATCACGGTAGTGGCGTTCGACAAAACGGGCACCGTAACCGAAGGAAAGCCCAAAGTGACTGCCGTGGCTGGCGATATGTCGCACATGAACGCGGTGGTGGCAGTGGAGAAGCTCAGCTCGCACCCCATAAGCGCGGCGATAGCGGATCACGGCGCGGGGCTCGAACTTCCCGAAGCGACGGACTTCGCTCAGTTCTACGGCGGGATATCCGGCAGGGCGAACGGCAGGGAGTACGTCATAGGCAGCGTCGCTCTCGCCGAAGAGCGCGGAGCCGATCTTTCCGCGTTTTTCCGCGAGATAGCGGACATACGCGCCGCGGGCGGCAGCGCTCTCGTCGCGATGACGGGGGGCGAAGCCGTGCTCGTCATAGGCGTGGCGGACGGACCGCGCGATAGGGCGAAGGAAGCGGTCGCGGAGCTTAAGAGGCTCGGCATAAAAACGGTCATGCTCACGGGCGACGGCGAGGGCGCGGCGAAGTACATCCGCGACGAGCTGGGCATAGACGAAGCGGCGTGGTCGCTCCGCCCCGAGGACAAGGCGAAGTATATAGAGGACTTAAAAAAGCGCGGCGAGCGCGTGGCGTTCGTGGGCGACGGCATAAACGACGCGCCCGCTCTCGCGGCAAGCGACGTAGGATTCGCGATGGGGAGCGGCACGGATATAGCGGCGGACGCGGCGGACTTCGTGCTCACGGGCGGTAACGTAGAGAAGGTGGCGTTCGGCATATCCCTTTCCCGCCGCGCGATGAGGATAATAAAGGAGAATCTCTTCTGGGCGTTCATATACAATCTTATCTGCATGCCGATCGCGGGCGGCGCGTTCGCGGCTCTCGGCTTCACGATAACGCCCATGATAGGTTCGGCGGCGATGAGCGTATCCAGCGTGTGCGTGGTGCTCAACTCGTTGCGGCTCAATCTCGGACTTAAAAAGCAGGAGGCGGGAAAAGCGCCGGCGCTCGCGCCGTCGGCATGCCCTGTCGGCGCGGCGTGCCCCATAGAAAATGACAACAACGGCTCATCGGAGCCTGAGGAGAAGGATATGAAAAGAACATTCAAGGTAGAAGGCATGATGTGCATGCATTGCGTCGGGCGCGTGAAAAAGGCGCTCGAGGATCTCGGACTCAAAGCTGAAGTCGATCTCGAAGCGGGTACCGCGACGGTGGAAGGCGAAGCAAGCGACGAAAAGGTGATCGCGGCGGTGGAAGCCGCGGGGTATAAGGCGACGAAATGAAAAGCGTATTCACGGTAACCGAAAAGGATCTTTACGACGCTCTCATCGATACGCGTTACGACCTGCATGTGACGGATATCGCGGACGTATCCCGCGCCGAGGCATACCTCAAAAAGCTGTACGGCAAAGACGTTAAAGTCGCGGGCGGCGAGGCGTACGCCGAGGGCAGCGACAGTCTGTTCAAGCCGCGCTACTCCGACGGCGATCTCATACACGTCATGCGTCGCCTGACGGGCGAGGGCGGCTGCCCTTGGGACAGAGCGCAGACGCACGAGTCCATCCGCAAGAACGCGATAGAGGAAGCCTACGAGCTTTGCGACGCGATAGACGCGGGCGACGTGGACGGCATGCGCGAGGAGACGGGGGACATCCTGCTCCAGGCGCTTTTCCATTGCGACATGGCGGAGCGCGCGGGCGAGTTCGACCGCCTGGACGTCGTGGACGAGCTCGTGCGCAAGCTGGTCACGCGGCATACGCACATCTTCGGCGAGGACAAGGCGGATAACGAAGCGGAGGCTCTCGACCGCTGGGAAGAGGCGAAGGCAAAGGAAAAGCATTCGGAAACGCTGGAGAGCAAGCTCGCGCGCATACCCGACACCTTCCCCGCTCTGCTCAAAACGCAGAAGACGGTGAAGAAGCTCAAAGAGGCGGGTCTCGAACTCGACGTGCCCGAAGCGGACGTGAAAGACGTTCTTATCGCCGCCTGCGGCGCGCTGAAAAGCGGAGCGGATCTCGAACCCGACCTCATAAAAGAGGTGAACGCGCTCTCTTCGGTGTTCTTCTCGGGCAAAATAAAGAAGCTGAGCGAACTTAAATGACGGACATAAAGACATTGCTCCGCCCCGGCTGCGCCACGCTCGCGCCGCTCGCGGGGTACAGCGACGTCGCTTTCCGCCGCCTTTGCCGCGATTTCGGCGCGGATCTGACGGTGACGGAGATGGTGAGCGTCGCGGGGCTGAACTACAAGAGCAAAAAGACGGTCGCGCTGCTGCGTACCGCTCCCAACGAAACGCCGAGCTGCGCGCAGCTGTTCGGCAGCATGCCCGAGCAGTTCGCGCGTGCGACGACGCATCCCGAGGTCGCCAAGTTCGATATCCTGGATATCAACATGGGCTGTCCCGTGCGCAAGGTGTTCGGTCACGGCGAGGGTAGCGCTCTCATGCTCGATCCCGAGCGCGCCGCCGCGATAGTGAAAGCGCTGAAAACGGGCGGCAAACCGGTCACCGTGAAAATGCGTTTGGGAGTGAAGGACAGCGCCGGCGCCGTGGACTTCGCCAAACGCATGGAAGACGCGGGCGCGGATCTCATAACCGTGCACGGCAGGACGCGCGAACAGCTGTATTCGGGCGAGGCGGATTGGGACGCGATACGGCGTATCGCCGATTCGGTATCCGTGCCCGTGCTCGGCAACGGCGACGTGGACGAGAATAACATCGAAGAGAGGAAGCAGGGCGTGTACGGCGTGGCGATAGGCCGCGGCGCGGTCGCCGACCCGCAGATATTCTCGGGCAGCCGCAAGCTCACGCGTTACGAAGTCATCTGCCGCCACCTCGCTTACGGCGAGGAGTATTTCGGCGAGCGTTACGCGGTGACGGCTCTGCGTTCCTTCATCCCGTTTTACCTCAAAGGCGTGCCGGACATCAAACGCATCCGCAACGCCGCCATGGTCTGCAAGGATAAAGAGAGCCTGCTCGAAGTGCTCAAAGAGGCGGACTTCTGATATAAATATCCGAAAAATTTTTTCGGCTGCACTTGACAAAGCGCACGCAAAGGACTATATTGAAGCTATGAAAAAGTTTGAAACGGTACCTATCACTCTTATCACGGGATACCTCGGCAGCGGCAAGACGACGCTCATCAACCACCTGCTCAAAAACGCGGGCGGGCACAGGATGGCGGTCATCGTCAACGATATAGGCGAGGTGAACATCGACGCGGACCTCATACAGAAGGGCGGCGTCGTGGCGGAGAAGGACGACAACCTCGTCGCCCTCCAGAACGGCTGCATATGCTGCACGCTCAAAAAGGATCTTATCGAGCAGCTTGCGTCGCTCATCAAAACGCGCAAGTTCGACCATATCCTCATCGAGGCTTCGGGCATTTGCGAGCCCATACCTATCGCGCAGACGATAACCTATCTCGAAGATCAGTTCGAGCGTCGCGGCATGCCCAAGTTCTGCAAGCTCGACGCGGTGATATCCGTCACCGACGCGCTGCGTCTTGCCGACGAGTTCGGCTGCGGAGAGGCTCTCGAACACGCCGAGCGCGGAGAAGAGGATATCGAGAACCTCGTTATCCAGCAGCTCGAGTTCTGCGACATCGTGCTCCTCAACAAAGCGGGCGAGGTCACGAAAGAGCAGCTCGGCACGATAAAAGCCATCGTGCGCAAGCTCCAGCCGCACGCCGAGATCATCGAGACCGACTACTGCAAAGTGGATATAGATAAGCTCCTCGATACCGGTCTGTTCGATTTCGAACAGGCGGTGAACTCCGCGGGCTGGATGGAAGAGTTCGACGACCCCGACAACGAGCACGACGCGGACGACGATCACGACCACGAGCATGAGCACGAACATCATCACGAGCACGATCACGGGCACGAGCATCACCACCATCATCACCACGAGCACGGGGTGGGCGAGAACGACGATACAGGCACCGCCGAAGAATACGGTATCGGCACCTACGTCTATTACCGCCGCCGCCCCTTCGACCGTCTGAAGTTCGAGGATTGGGCGAACAAGGATTACGGCAGGGCGATCATCCGCTCCAAAGGTCTCGTGTATTTTGCCGACGACAAGGACATGTCCTACGTCTACGAACAGGCGGGCAGGCAGAAGTACCTTACGGAGAACGGTCCGTTCTACGCCACTCTCCCTCCTTACGAGATAGACCGTATGCTCGCAACCGACCCCAAATTCGCCCACGATTGGGATATGGAGTACGGCGACCGCATGATAAAACTCGTGTTCATCGGGCAGAATATCGATCGCTCCGCGCTTAAAGAAACGCTGGACAAGATATAAAATAAAAAAAGCGGCTTGCCGCTTTTTTTATTTTATCTTGTCCGTTCGTGGGGAAGGCGCATAGCGGGGTCGATACACGTAAATAACATCGGTCACATATTCCGACCCGCCCTGTCGGGCACCGCCGACAGTAGCATGCTTCATCGTTATTTCCGCGTCTGAACCCCGCTCTGCGCCTTCCTTCCGTTGTTTCGGGTATATGGATAGAATAAGTATTGCGCACGTCGACGACGTGCGCGTCCTTTATCATGACGGCGTAGAGGCAACATTTACGGGATCCGCAGAAAATGCGCCGTATTTTTGAAGATTTCTCAAAACGCTTGCTTAAAATCGCGTATTATATTATACTGTAATATATCGTCATCGGAGGGAGGAACGGGGCTCATGATGGAACCGGAATTCGAAGAGTATATAGACGACAGCGACGAAGCGGTATACGAGTTCTGCGACGCATGCCGCGAACTGCCGGATACGAAGTTCATTATGGCGGAGCGGCGCATAAGCGAGCTGCTCATGATGATAGCGACGTCGGGCAAGCTGCAGGCGATAGTGGCGGGCAGCTGCGCGGGGTTCGATTTTCCCGCGGCGTTCGCAAAGTCGCGCGTGAGAGCGGGCAAGAGGTACTCGCTGCTGCCGCCCACGCGCTCGCGCGATCTCATCGCGTTCGCGGTCAATCTGTTGTACGCGTTCGACACGCATTCGGTGAACCTGCAGGAATTCCTCGACGAATATTATTATTCGGGCAACGGCGTGAGCTTTGCCTTCGCTTCTTTCGCGCACAATATCGTCGTACCGCTTGCCGACTGCGTGCTCACGGAGCTGCGCGCTTTCAGCGAGAGCGCTCACGAGCATATCCCCGTGCGCGAGGAGACGGTGACCGAGGTGGAGCCGCCCATCCCCGACGAGGCGGTGAGCGATCTCACCGAGCGTATCGCGGACATCTGCGATATGGCGGAAAAAACGGGCGCTTCGGCGCGCGATCTGGACGAGCTGTACAGCGTGGCGGGCGCTCTCGGCGAGAGCATAAACAAGCGCGACGTGCGTCTTGCGCGCACGCTGCTCGTGGGGCTGCGCGGCGTGGTCGTATCCAAATCGCTCACGGCGGCGATAGGCGAGAAGGTGGACGAGCTGGACGAAACTCTCAGGCATTTCGGAGTATAACGGCATATGATAGAGCTGGTAGGCAAGATAGGTTCGATGGCGCTGATAGACGCCAAGCACGGCGACATCGATTACAATAAGTTCGCGATGATAGGGCACTGGCTCACGCCCGGCGTGGTGTGGGTGACTTCGGGCGCGGTGGAGATAGGCAGGCTGGACTACATGCGCCGCAGCGGCAGTCAGCTTTCGGGCAGCGACGAGGACGTCAAGGCGGACTATTCCGCGCAGGGACAGGCGATACTCATGGAAACGTACCGCCGTTTCATAGACCCGCGTTATTCGGTGCGGCAGGTGCTCGTCGAGCACGCGCATTTCAATAACGACGTGTCCCGTGCGCATATACTTTCGCTGCTCCTGCGCGCGGGCGAGCAGCACGCGATACCCATAGTCAATTACAACGACGCTGTCGCGGTCGAGGAGCTGCGCAAGACGGAACTGTCCAATCTCGCGCGCGAAGGCAAGAGCACCGTCGAGCTCGTGGATAACGACGAGACGGCGGCGCAGATAGCCTGTCTTACCGGCGCGAAGCGGTTGCTCATACTTTCCACTCTCGACGGCGTGTACCGCGACGTCACGGATAAGTCCTCGCTCATCACCGAGATAACGGGCACCAAAGAGGAGGTGCTGAACAAGATCGACGAGTATAAGGCGCACTGCTTCGGAGCCAGCCGCAAGGGCGCGGGCGGCGCGGCAGCCAAGCTCGAGTACATCAAGCCCTGTGTCCGCGCGGGCATAGACGTCATCATCGGTTCCGCTTCCCACGATATACGCAACGTCCTCGGCGGCACCGTCCCTCGGACGTTCATATCCGCAAAGTAGACATTTTCCTTGCGCCCTGCGGGCGCTTCGGTCAGACGCGAAAAGCGCGGCTTTTCGGTGCTAAGACGCGTTTTCGGGTCGCGGCAGGGTCACCTTGCCGCGACCGCTTCCACGTCCGTTCGCTCCGAAAAACGCGTCTTATCATCCGAAAATCTCGCGGTTTCGCTGCGAATTCTGCTATTCGGAGTGTATGTGCACAGAGGCTTAAAAC
>DXHS01000019.1 GCA_019113275.1 Candidatus Protoclostridium stercorigallinarum | reverse complement strand
GAAATAGTAAGGAAGCGATTTCTTCTTCGCTCATATCTTTTAACGCATAAATATCAATTTTTAATGCTTTTATCTTTTTTAAAACAGTCCACACAGTAGTTCGGGAACAACTGCAAAGGGTAGCGATTTGACTGTTATTGTTGCCTTTTTGGTAATATTCAATGATCAATTTGTATTTTGACATAATTTTCTCCTTTTTATCGCCCTTATTTACCCATAGCGGTAGATACAGAAAAGTGTAACATTTGAGGAACCACCCCGTTTTTTTGACCGATTTTTGACTTTACAAGAGATCTTTAAGAGAAAAAAAGTAGTCACTCTCCGAAAAGAATGACTACTAAAACGTTGTTTTTTAATTAAAAATTGAATTTTTACCGCTTTTTGGCGCTAAATCTTAGCCCCTCGGATTACGGATATTAGCCTGGGCGGCGGCAAGGCGGGCGATGGGAACTCTGAACGGCGAGCAGGAGACGTAAGTCAGTCCCACGCTGTGGAAGAAGTTAACGCTGTACGGATCGCCGCCGTGCTCTCCGCACACGCCGAGCTTGATGTTCGGGCGGGTAGCTTTGCCCTTCTCCGCAGCCATTCTGATGAGCTGGCCTACGCCGTCCACGTCCACACGCGCGAACGGGTCGAACTCGTATATCTTCTTGTTGTAATACTCGGGAAGGAACTTGCCCGCGTCGTCGCGCGAGAAGCCGAAGGTCATCTGCGTGAGGTCGTTGGTACCGAAGGAGAAGAACTCCGCTTCCTTCGCGATCTCGTCCGCGGTGACTGCGGCGCGAGGGATCTCTATCATCGTACCGACGAGGTAGTTCATATCCGAGCCCTTGGCTTTGAGTATCTCTTCGGCGGTCGAGCAGATGACGTTCTTCACGTACTTGAGCTCTTTGACGTCGCCTACGAGCGGCACCATGATCTCGGGCACGATATCCCAGCCTTTCTCTTCCCTGACTTCGAGGGCGGCTTCGATGACGGCGCGCGTCTGCATCTTGGCTATCTCGGGATAGGTTATCGAAAGACGGCAACCGCGGTGACCCATCATCGGGTTGGCTTCGTGAAGTCCCACGACGGTGGCTTTGAGCTCGTCGAACGTAAGACCCATATCCTTGGCGAGAGCTTCTATCTCCTCGTCCTCATGCGGCACGAACTCGTGAAGAGGCGGATCGAGGAAGCGAACGGTCATCGGGCGGCCTTCGAGAGCTATGTACATCGCCTTGAAGTCGCTCTTCTGCATGGGCAGGAGCTTGGCAAGAGCACGCTCGCGCTCGCCCTGCGTTTTGGAAACGATCATCTCGCGGATCGCGGGGATACGCTCGGGATCGAAGAACATGTGCTCTGTGCGGCAGAGACCTATACCTTCCGCGCCGAACAGGACCGCCTGAGCGGCGTCTCTCGGCGTGTCCGCGTTGGTACGGACATGGAGAGCGCGGTACTTGTCCGCCCAGTTCATCAGCGTACCGAAGTCGCCGCCGACGTCCGCGGGCTGAGTGGGTATCTTCTCCGCGTATATGTTACCGGTGGAACCGTCGAGGCTGAGCCAGTCGTCCGGACCGTAAGTCTTGCCCGCAAGGGTTATGACTTTGTTCTCCTCGTCCACTTTGAGGTTCGCGCAGCCGGATACGCAGCACACGCCCATGCCGCGGGCAACGACCGCCGCATGGCTGGTCATACCGCCGCGCGCGGTGAGTATACCTTCGGAGGCGTTCATGCCCTCGATATCCTCGGGGCTGGTCTCGAGACGGACGAGGATGACCTTCTCGCCGTTCGCTTTACGTTCCACGGCTTCGTCGGCGCTGAACGCGATCTTGCCGCAAGCCGCGCCGGGAGACGCGGGCAGAGCCGCGCTGACGGGCTTAGCCGCTTTGAGCGCCGCGGGATTGAACTGAGGATGGAGCAGCGTATCGAGCTGTTTGGGCTCGATCATGCACACGGCTTCCTTCTCGGTGATGAGTCCCTCGGAAACGAGGTCTACGGCTATCTTGAGCGCAGCCTGCGCGGTACGCTTGCCGTTACGCGTCTGCAGCATGTAGAGTTTGCCCTCTTCGATGGTGAACTCCATATCCTGCATGTCCTTGTAATGCTTTTCCAGCTTCTGGGTGATCTTCTCGAACTCGTCGTACAGTTTGGGGTTCTGCGCTTTGAGCTCGTCGATATGCTTGGGCGTGCGTATGCCCGCAACGACGTCCTCGCCCTGAGCGTTCATGAGGTACTCGCCGAAGAGACCCTTCTCGCCCGTCGCGGGGTTACGCGTGAATGCGACGCCCGTACCGGAGGTCTCGCCCTTGTTGCCGAACACCATGCACTGGATATTGACCGCCGTGCCCCAGTCGTAAGGAATATCGTTCATGCGGCGGTAGACGTTGGCGCGGGGATTGTCCCAGCTGCGGAACACCGCCTTGGCGGCTTCGATGAGCTGCTCTTTGGGATCCTGCGGGAACTCCACGCCCTGGTTCTTTTTGTAATTGTCTTTGAAAAGAGCGACTATCTCTTTAAGATCGTCCGCCGTAAGCTCGGGGTCGGACGTATAGCCCTTTTCCTTTTTGATCGTATCGAGGATACGCTCGTACACCGTCTTGTCCTGCTCCATGACGACATCCGAGAACATCTGTATGAAGCGGCGGTAAGAGTCGTAAGCAAAACGGGGATTGTGCGTCTTCTTCGCTAGCCCCTCGACAGACTTATCGTTAAGCCCGAGGTTGAGGATGGTATCCATCATGCCCGGCATGGAAGCGCGCGATCCGCTCCTGACGGATACGAGAAGAGGATCCTTCTCGTCGCCCAGCTTCTTACCCATCCTCGTTTCCAGCTCGGCAAGAGCGTCGAATATCTGCTTACGGATATCCTTGTTTATCTCCCTGCCGTCGGCATAGTACTGGGTGCATGCTTCGGTGCTGACCGTAAATCCCGGAGGGACGGGCAGACCGAGAACGGTCATTTCCGCGAGGTTCGCGCCCTTACCGCCGAGAAGTTCGCGCATTTTTCCGTTGCCTTCTTCGAACTTGTAAACGAATTTTTTCACGTTTTTCTCCTTTACCATAGATTAGGTCCTTTAACAAACCGATTAATTATACCATATATTTGAAATTAAATCAAGACGTTTGTTTATGTTTTAACGATATAAATTGCCAAAGTGCGAAGATTTCACAAACTTATCATGAAAACGCGCAGGACTTAACCGCTCGCATTCTTTGCCGCATCAACGTTACAGCGATCCCGCGGCTTTCAGTTTCACGTAAAACTTGTTTTCGAATAAGGAGAGGTAGGCGCGCAACAGGCGTTTGGCGCGGTCGGGCGGAAGAGACTGCTGAAGGTCGATACCGACGTTGTATTCCGCGTCGCGCGGAGACGGAGCTATATACCCTCCGCGGACGAGCAGACGGTAAACGAAGTTCAGCCCTATCGAATAGGGGTGGACGTCCGAATAGACAAGTCTTTTAAGCGCGGAGAGCAGGTCGAAGAATATGTCCGCGCTGTCCGCACCCGCCGCAGCGGAAGCGCACTCGAGCATGACCGAGCCGACGATGTATTTTTCGGGCGACGAGGTGACTCCGAAAAACGACCCCGCCTGTTCCGCCGTCTTTACCGAATAATACGCGCCGCGTTTTAACAGCACATACTCGCAAAAGGAAAAGGGCATCGCCGCGAATTTCAGCTTTGCCTTTTCTTTCTTTACACCGCGCATACGCACGGTCATCATACCGTCGGGCGTGAGCAGGCGCACGAGACGGTCCGCCTCGCCTGCGTCTTCCCCGCCGACTACTATGCCGTTTACCTTGATCTCCCGCATATCAGTCGCCGTAACCGAGGTCGCGCATGTAATTGCGCTTGTTCCGCCAGCCTTCGCGTACTTTTACGAACAGTTTCAGATATACGTTCTTGCCCGTCATGTCCGCGATCCCCTTGCGTGCGGCTTCGCCTATGCGCTTGATCATGGAGCCTTTGTCTCCTATTATTATGCGCTTATGGCTCTCGCGCTCGCATACGACTTCCGCCTCGATATACACCGAGCCCTTCTTCTCCTCGAACACGTTCACGATGATGCCAACGCCGTGCGGGACTTCGTCCTGAAGGAGCAGCAACGCCTTTTCGCGGATGATCTCCCCCGCGACGAAGCGCACGGGACGATCGGTGACGTCGCCCTCGGGATAGTACATCACCTCGTCGTGCAGTTCTTTCGCCAGCATGTCGCGGAGCGCGTCTATATTCTCGCCCGTCGCGCATGATACGGGGACTATCTCTTTTATCGCGCCCCTGCCGTCTTCATCTTTCATGAGCGGAGAAAGCGCGGAGAGTATGGGATACGTCTTTTCGTAGCCCGCGAGGTCGACTTTGTTCACGACGACATACGTCGGGATACCGCTTTTCAGGCGGCTCTCGACGAGTTCGCGGTCGCCTTTGCCGAACGGACGGCTGCCGTCTATGACTATCACGAGCGCGTCCACGTCCCGCGACGACTGATCGGTCTCTCGGCTCATGTACTTGCCGAGCTCCGTGCGCGGACGGAGCAGCCCCGGAGTATCCACGAATATCATCTGGTACTCGGAAGTCGTGAGTATGCCGCGGACGGCGTCGCGCGTCGTCTGCGGTTTGGGGGTGACGATGGATATCTTTTCACCCGTCAGCCTGTTGGTAAGGCTGCTTTTGCCTGCGTTCGGTTTGCCTATTATCGCTATGAATCCCGATCTCATCTGTTTATACCTATTGCCGAAAGCACTTCCTCTTCCTTTGCGCGCATGAGAGTTTTGTCCTCTTCCTTTTCGTGATCGTAGCCGAGAAGGTGCAGCAGACCGTGGACGAACAGATACGTCATCTCGCGCACCGCAGAATGCCCGTATTCCTCCGCCTGCCGTTCGGCGACCTCGCGGCATATCACTATAGAACCGAGCATCACGCCGCCGCTCATATCGTCGTACTCGAAAGGATAGTTTTCGTAAGTAAAGGGCGCGATCTCGTCCAGCGCGGGGAAGCTGAGCACGTCCGTCGCGCTGTCCACGCCGCGCGTGCGGGCGTTGAGCGCGCGCATGTCCTCTTTATCCATATACTCGATCTCGACCAAACAGTCGCCTTCGAGCGCGAGCCGCGAGAACGCTTCTTCGGCAGCCCGCTCCATTTCCTCGGTAGCTTCTCCGATGATCTTTATCATGATCTCTCTCCCCCCGGATATTTGATACGCGTATGGAACAGCCCGCCGTACGCGCTCATTATCGTCTGCCGCACGGTATCCAGCTCCATCATGGATATGGGGCAGTTGTCGAACTGTCCGCGCGCTATCCTGTCCGCGATTATATTGCGCAGCAGTCTGTCCACGCGCTCGCCGTCGGGATGATCCATCGCGCGTATAGCCGCTTCGCTGCTGTCGCATATCATGATTATCGCGGCGATCCTGTTCGTCGGGCACGTGCCGTGGTAGCTGTAATCGCGGATATCCACTTCGCCGTCGGTAAGGCGCTTGGCTCGCTCGTAAAATACCGCCATGGGCAGCGTGCCGTGATGCTGCACCGTCACGCACGCGACTTCCTCGGGCAGACCGTACTCCTTGCAGAGGCGGTACCCTTCCGTCGTATGCTTGCGGATGATCTCCGCGCTCACTTCGGGAAGGATGTCGTCGTGAGGATTGTAGCCCGCTTGGTTCTCCGCGAAATAGAAGGGATTGGACAGTTTGCCCACGTCGTGATAATACGCCGCGGCGCGCGCGAGATAGGGATCGTCCCCTATCGCGTTCGCGCACATCTCCGCAAAATTCGCGACCGCGACGCTGTGGTTGTATGTGCCCGGAGCTTCCGTCGCCAGACGACGGAGCAGCGGTCTTCTCGTATCCGTAAGCTCTATGAGACGGCTGTCCGTCACGAGATCGAACACCTTTTCGAGCACGGGCACCGCGAACTGCGAGAGCACGACGGGGACGACTCCGGATATGACGACCAGCCAGAAGTATGACAGCACGAGAGATATATCCGAATACGCGAGGCACATAAGCACATACAGCAGCACCGAAGCCGCCGTCACGAGCAGCCCCACTAAAACGCTGTGCAGCCTGCTCGTGTTGTTGCGCAGAGCGAGCGGGATGAACGCGCCCACGGATACGCCTATCGCGGATATGACTATGACGAGCCAGAGATGCAGGTCCGCTCCCGCGCCGCCGCCTATCAGCATGAATACGGCGCCCTCCGTCATTATCGCCTCGTAGAGCAGCACGCAGAGCGTCATGCACGACTCGACGAGATTGAACACGAACGCGTCGTGTTTTTTGCGCGAGAGCTGGACGATGATAGTAGCCGTCAGCCCCGGCGCCATGAGAAGCGGCGAGATAAGGCTTATGAAAAGGCGGTACACGAAGGCGAACGTCATCGCCACGAGGAACGACCTGTAATACCTGTTGTTTTTGATGATGAACGACCGCGATATCATGATGAACAGCAGCAGTCCGCCGTAGAACGAAGCCGTGAGTATGACCGCGTATATAACGCAGAGCGCGAAGTTCACGCTTATCGCGGGACCCGTAAGGTACAGCTTGATCATGATGGCAAAGACCGCGACGATGCCGCAGATCACCGTATCCAGCGCCGCGAACAGCAGCTGCTTACGATCGTATTTGTGTATCCTGTGACTCGGTCTCATTTTTACCTCTCTCGTATGCGCGGATTATCTTCTGCACGAGTTCGTGCCGCACCACGTCTCTGTCCGTCAGCCGGCACACCGCGATATCGTCTATCCCCGCGAGCAGCGACGCCGCCTGCCTTAGCCCGCTGCGCCCGCCCTGCGGAAGGTCTATCTGCGTTATGTCTCCCGTTACGACCACCTTGCTGCCCTCGCCCATACGAGTGAGGAACATCTTCATCTGCTCTTCGGTGGTGTTCTGCGCTTCGTCGAGTATTATGAACGCACGGGAAAGCGTCCTGCCGCGCATATACGCGAGCGGCGCGATCTCTATTATGCCGCGCTCGATGAGATGGCTGTAATTTTCCACGCCGAACAGCTCTTCGAGAGCGTCGTACAGCGGACGGAGATACGGATCCACCTTCATCTGCAGGTCTCCCGGAAGGAAGCCCAGCTTTTCGCCCGCCTCTATCGCCGGCCGCGTGAGGATTATCCTGTCGGCGTCTCCCCTGCGGAAAGCCGAAACGGCGAGCGCGACCGCGAGATACGTCTTGCCCGTGCCCGCCGGTCCTATGCCGAAAGTGAGCGTGTTCTTCCTTATCGCGCGGCAGTATTCGCGCTGGTTGAACGTCTTGCAGAATATCTTTT
The DNA here is from genome assembly GCA_019113275.1 of Candidatus Protoclostridium stercorigallinarum. Lineage (GTDB taxonomy): Bacteria > Bacillota > Clostridia > Christensenellales > Pumilibacteraceae > Protoclostridium > Protoclostridium stercorigallinarum. Next base: position 23,120 of record DXHS01000019.1, on the reverse strand, counting down.
TCCCGCGCGCGGTGACCGCGACGGGCTCGCGGAAAAGATCGGCTATCTCGCCCGCGTCCGCGCCGCGCACCATGTCGGCGCAGCGTTCCACCGTGACCTTGTCCACGGCGTGTCCCTGCCGCACGAGGTCGGCAAGCGCGGTCATCAGCTCGGCGCAATACTCCACGCCTTCGGCGCCGCCCGAAATGAGCGCGCCTTCGCTCGTCGCCGTGATACGCACGCCGAAGATCTTTTCCATCAGCCCGAGATTGGCGTCCATCGCTCCCGACAGACGGCAGAACATCTCGCTGCCGATCCTGACTTCTCTTTCGCTTTCGCTCATATTTTTCCTACGCAGATCTCTCCCGTAAAGTATATCGTCATGATCCGTACGCCGCCCCGCTCCGTCACTTCCGTTCTCGCCGAGAAAGCGGCTCCGTAAGCGGCGAGCAGTTCATCCGTTTTCGCGGATATGAATGCGCGCGCTTCGTCGTCCAGCGAACTTTCGTCCAGCTCGTAATACGTCGTCCGCGCGACGGATACCGGCAAAGGATAAAGACGCGACGTTTCGGTAACGCTCGCATAGTGCTCGAAAGAACAGCCTCCCCCGCCGAGCGCGAGACCGAACAGTCCTATCTCCGTCGACGTTTCCCGCCTGCCCGTCAACCGCAGCCCTCCGCCGAACGCGAGCGGGCGCGAGAACGCGAACGTCACTCTCCCGTACGCTCTGCCGCGGACGACGGTCTCTCCGCCTTCCGCGCCGTCCGCCGTCAGGTACTCCCTGCCTTCGATAAGGACGTCGCCTTTGGCGACCACGTCGCCCGGGCTCACTTTCGGCGTGCCGCACCCCGCGACTATGCGGGTTATCACGCAGTCGTGGCTGCTCACGAGGACGTCTCCTCCCGGAGAAACTTCCGCCGAATGCGACGCGGGGAGAACTTCCGCCCGCAAAACGCTGCCGTCCAATGTGACGCTCGCCGCGGACACTTCGTCCAGCCGCACGAGAGCAGCCGACAGCGCGCGTTCGTCTATCGCCGACCTGGGCACTGCGGCATGCGCTCCTTCGTCGTAAAGCACGGTGCGCACGCGCTCTTCCAGCGCGCCTTCCGCTCCCGTTATCTCCACCCGCCAGACAAAAGCGTCGGAAACGAAAAGCGAAACGACGGCAAGCAAGGACGCTATGATGAGAGGCAAAATCGCAAGCGCTTTTTTCGCCGCCCGACGAAAGGACGTACCGATGATTTTATAATTATAACACCTTTGCTCGCAAATTGCAATAGCTTTCGGCAAATCTTTTTGTCTTACGCTCACGCGGACTTGTCCGTCCTCTTCCTTCATACCGAAGGGCGCCGCAGGAGCGAGCGCCGTAAGAACGCCCGCCGCGCTTTTGCCGTATATGGCGATATCCGTCATTCGCCCTCCTCTATGCGCTTTATCTTCCCGCGCACGATCGCGCCGCCGCGTTCTATGCCGTCCACGCCGAGTTCTTCACCGCACAGCGTGAGCACCCGCTTTTCGGAAAGGAGCACTATCCGCTCGCCGCTTATCTCTGCGATACGCGTAACGCCCCCTATATACGCCGCCTCGCCGCCGAACAGCACGATATAATATCCGTATTTGCTGCCGCCGGCGACGCACCGCCTTATGTCGTCGAAAAAACTCATCAATGACAATTTATGCGGAGACGAGGCATTTTATTATAAAGCGCATACCGAAACGAAGCATAAAACGCGGTAAAAACGCTCAAATTACTACTATGCGAGACATAATACATTATAAATTCAAGTCGAAAAACGATCCGAACGGCTCTTACACGGGCAACTCGGAGTGGGACGACGATCCGGAGCAGGACGCGGACGACCTGTAACAAAGCAGCCGCACGGCGCGTCAAATAACGCGCCGTGCGGCTGCTTTCACCATATACTTTTCAGTCACATGAAACTTACGGAAATAATGCAGATGAGCACAAATCCCATCCATACCGCGGAAATTATTATGCCCGCTATCGCCAGACCTCTGCCGCTGCCGCACATTGCCTTTGACCTGTTATACCCTATTATGCTGAATATGAGCCCGAGAAGCGCAAAAAAGAACGCAAGCACGAAACCCGCTATCGCATAACCGTTGGCGGGACGTGAAGGAGCTTATCCCCTGTTTTCCCAAGCGGCGCGCTGCCGATCGTCTATGGATTTGTCGCGCGGCATCTCGCTGCCGCAATACGGGCAGTAACGGGTGCCTTCCTGCACTTGCCTGCCGCAATTCCTACAATACATAACATTATCCTCCGCCGTTGTTTAAGTTTTCGTAAATCGGGATACGCGTATATTGTAGTATAGAATATTCTATATGTCAAGCATTATTTATAGAACTTTCTATAATTAAATCATGGAATTCAAAGAGATACTTCTTGAATATCTTCAGCTGCACGAAATGACGCAGACGGAATTTGCCGCGCGCATAGGCATAAAACAGAGCCAGGTCAGCGAGTGGCTGAAAGGCAAAGCAAAACCCGGCTACGATCTGATGAAGCAGATACTCACCCGTTCGGATAAATCCGCGGAGTATTGGTTCGACCTTTGATCTTTCCCTTCACCTTGCGCACCGCTACCTTTTCCTTGCGCGGCGTTTCACCGCAAAAGAGTGAAAGCAGAAATGCGTTCACTCTTTTGCTGACGCCGCGCTTCGGCGTTGACGGAATATCCGTCGTCTTTTCGGCGATAAGGCGCATTCTCGGGGTGCCGCGGGGTCACCCAGACGGCACCCGACCGCGGCACTTCGTGCCGCTCCGAGAGCCGCGTCTTCTCATCCGAAAATCCGACGGCATTCCTGCGAATTCTGTAAGTGCAGCCGAGCCGTCTATGGCGGCGAACACGAAGGTTACCGTTGCCGAGCAAGCGGCAGCGCGAGCCGGAAAAAGAGACCGAACACGCAGCCCGCATCGACCCCGTTATGCGCCTTCCCTTGACAAAAGCCGCATTACAAAAGCAATGCGGCTCTTAGTCATGCGGCTCTTTGGCTCACTCAAGCTCAAATGCGCCGGTGTAAAGTTTGTAGTAAGTCCCCTGCTGTTCGAGCAGCTGCTCGTGCGTGCCGCGTTCGATTATGCGGCCGTGATCGAGCACCATGATGACGTTGGAGTTGCGGACCGTGGAGAGACGGTGCGCGATGACGAACACCGTGCGGCCCGTCATCAGCTTATCCATACCGCTCTGCACTATCTGCTCGGTGCGGGTATCGATGGAGCTGGTAGCTTCGTCGAGCACGAGGACGGGCGCGTTCTCGCAAGCCGTGCGGGCTATCGAGAGCAGCTGGCGCTGACCCTGCGAGAGGTTGGCGCCGTCCGACTCGAGCATGGTATCGTAGCCGTCGGGCAGGCGCATGATGAAGTCGTGCGCGTTGGCAAGCTTGGCTGCCTCTATCACCTCTTCGTCGGTGGCGTTCAGTTTGCCGTAGCGGATATTGTCCTTTATCGTGCCCGTGAACAGGTTGGTATCCTGGAGCACGATACCGAGAGAGCGACGCAGATCGGGCTTCTTTATCTTGTTGATATTGATGCCGTCGTAACGTATCTTGCCGTCCTCGATGTCGTAGAAGCGGTTTATGAGGTTGGTTATCGTCGTTTTACCTGCGCCCGTCGCGCCCACGAACGCGACCTTCTGACCGGGTTTGGCGTAAAGCGTCACGTCGTGGAGCACCGTTTTGCCCGGGACGTAAGCGAAGTCGACGTCGTGCATCTCGATATCGCCTTTGAGCTCGACGTACGTCACCGTGCCCTCTGCACGGTGAGGATGTTTCCACGCCCACAGACCGGTATACGTGTCGCTGGGCTCTACCCCGCCGTCCGCGGTGCGCTTAGCCCATACGAGCTCGACATAGCCGTTATCCTCTTCGGGAGCTTCGTCCATTATCGCAAAGATACGGTTGCCGCCCGCCTGAGCCATGGCGACGAAGTTGATCTGCTGGGATATCGTCGCTATCTGCTGCGTGAACGATTTCGCTATGGAAAGGAATCCCACGACTACGGCGATGATCTCCATGTCGAAACCCGGGATCGCGTTGCCGAGACCGACGTTCTTCCCGCCGAGCACTATCATGAGCGAACCGACGATGGCGATTATGACGTAAAGTATATTGCCTATGTTCTGGAGCACGGGCATGAGCACGTTCGCGTAAGTATTCGCGGCGGTGGCATGGCGGCAGAGAGAATCGTTTTTCTCATCGAAATCCCTCTTTGCTTCCTCTTCGTGGCAGAACACCTTGATGACCTTCTGCCCGTGCATGGATTCCTCGATATAGCCGTCCACTTTACCGAGCGCCGTTTGCTGCATGATGAAGTAGCGCGAGGACGCGCCGCCTATCTTGGTGACCACGAATATCATGACGCCGACGACGGCAAGCACTATTAGCAGCAGCCACAAGCTGTACACGAACATGATGACGAGCAGCGCGGTCAGCGTCACCGCAGAGATTATGAGCTGAGGCAGCGTCTGGCAGATGAACTGGCGGAGCGCGTCAACGTCGTTGGTGTATACGCTCATGATGTCGCCCGAGAGGTGCCTGTCAAAATAGCTTATCGGCAGATACTGCATGTGCACGAACATATCGCGGCGGATATTGTACAGCACGCCCTGACCTATACGCGCCATGAGCACGTTATACGTCGTGGAGAAGCATACCGCCACAAGGTACAGCGCCGCGGATACGATGAGGAACGTCCACAGCGGGAGCACTCCGGTGTCTCCCCCTCCGAGCGTATGCGGCTCTATATAGTTGTTCGTGAGCATCATCAGTATCACGGGGATCATCGCCGTACCTATCGAACCGATGATGATGGATATCACGACGAGTATGAATCTCGCCTTGTAATACTTGAAGATATATCCGAGTATGCGGCGGAACACCTTTCTGTCGGGCGCGGACTGCTTCTGCGCCTTCTTGTGTTCGCGCAGCATCTTTTTGAGCTGCTTGGGATCGGTCACGCCTTCCGCATCGAAGCCTTCGGGCATAACGCCACTTTGTTTGTTATTCAGCGACGGCATCGTTACCCTCCTCGTCATCCGACTTTTTGTTCTGTATCTCGTATGCTTCTCTGTATATGGGGCTGGACTTCATGAGCTCGTCGTGCGTGCCGACCGCGGAGATCCTGCCGCCGTCCATGACGATTATCCTGTCCGCGCCCTCGAAGCTGGATACGCGCTGAGCGATTATGATCTTCGTCGCCTCGGGCAGAGATTCCTTCATCGCCTGGCGTATGAGCGCGTCCGTCTTGGTATCCACGGCGCTCGTGGAATCGTCGAATATGATTATTTTGGGGCTCGCGATGAGGGCGCGCGCTATGCAAAGACGCTGGCGCTGTCCGCCCGAGACGTTGGTGCCGCCCTGCTCGATGAAAGTATCGTAGCCGTCGGGCATCTGCGAGATGAATTCGTCCGCCTGCGCGAGCTTGCACGCTTCGACGATCTCCTCGTCCGTCGCGTCCGGCTTGCCCCAGCGGATATTTTCCTTTATCGTGCCCGAGAACAGGACGTTCTTCTGCAGCACCATTGCCACGTTCTTGCGCAGCGATTCGAGGTCGTACTCGCGCACGTCGACTCCGCCCACCTTGACGGAGCCTTCGGTGACGTCGTACAGTCTCGGGATGAGCTGGACGAGCGTCGTTTTGCTCGAACCCGTGCCGCCGAGTATGCCTATCACCTCGCCCGACTTTATCTTTATGTCCGCGTCTTTGAGAGCACACTTCTCGTCGTCGCCCGCGTAGGAGAAATCGACGTGGTCAAACTCTATGGAGCCGTCTGCGACTTCCGTTTTTCCGCCCTCGGGAGACTCGAGCGTGCTCTTGGTGTCCAGCACCGTAACGATACGGCGGGCGGACTCCACAGCCATGACGATCATAACGAACACCATGACGAGCATGATCATGCTCATGAGTATCATGATAGCGTACTGCACGAGCGCGGAAAGATCGCCGAGGTTGAGCTCGCCGCCGATGGTGTGGAAATTCGGATCCGTCTGCCCGTTGACGATGAATACCGTGCAGAGCGTGCATGTCGTAAGTATGAGCACGAACATGATGAAGTACACGATGGGGTTGCTGAGAGCGAGCAGAGTCTCCGCCTTCGTGAAGTCCTTGCGGACGTCCGTCGCGGCGGTATCGAACTTCTGTATCTCGTAGTCCTCGCGCACGAACGCCTTGACCGCACGCGCGGCATGGACGTTCTCCTGTATGCGCAGGTTCATGTTATCGTACTTCTTGAACACGCGGTTGAAGATGGGCATCGCCTTTCTCGGGATGAGCGCCATGGCTCCGAGCAGGAGCAGCGCCGCGCCGAGGAATATGAGCGCGATGAACCAGTTTTTCATGAACGCCATTATGAGCGACGCGAGGAACATCAGCGGGCTGCGCACCGCGATACGGATGATCATCATGTATGCGTTCTGCACGTTGGTGACGTCCGTCGTCAGACGGGTCACGAGAGAGGACGTGGAGAACGTGTCGATGTTCTCGAAAGAGAAATCCTGTATCGTGTAGTAAAGGTCCTTTCTGAGATTCTTCGCGAACCCTGCGGAAGCGCGCGCGCAGAACATGCCGGAAAGCAGTCCGCACGTCAGCGAAAGCCCCGCCATGGCTATGAGCATGCCGGCATACGCGAACACATATCCTATCGCGCCCGCGTCAAGCGCGCCCGTTACGGACACGCCCGTGTTTATGCCGAGCAGCGTGAAGTTATGCGTTATCGCGGTATCCATGCCGGGAACGCTCGACCCCTCTATAAAATTGACGAGGTCGGAACATACCAGGGGCAGGAATACCTCGAGCACGACTTCGAGCGCGATGAATACCACCGAGAGTATGCTCGGCGTTTTGTATTCTCTTACGCTCTTTGCCAATTTACCAATCATTGATCGTCTGCCTCCAAATTATCGCAAATTTTATTTACCACTTTGAAATATACGGAAAGCTCTTCGTCGCTTATGCCCTCGACGATGGAGTTTTCCATATCCCTGACGCACGAAGCCAGCCGCGCGTACGCCTCTTCCGCTTTGGCGGTGGGAGTGACCACTTTGAGCCGCCTGTCCGCTTCGTCCGAACGGCGCTCTACGTATCCCGCCGCTTCCAGGCTGCTTATAGCCGCAGCCATCGTCGAACCGCGCACGAAGAACTCCGCTTCGAGATCCTTCTGGCATATACGCTCGCCTGCGTGCTCGCACAAAAAAGATACGATCATCCCCTGCAGGCGGAAACCCTTTTCCCCGCCGTCGCCGGTGATGCTTCGCATCTTTCTGAATATAAGATTGTGTAAACGCCGCTCTTCGAGCAGCACCTGTTTTCCCATGACTTCCTCTCGACCGGCGGCAAAAAACACCGCCATCAGTTAGTCTGCTAACATTCTCGCTCTCATAGCTTAAACGAAAATTAAAACAGTGAGTAACCTAACAAATTATAGTATACTCACCGTTTTCATAAAGTCAAGAACTATCCTGTTTTAAGAATTGAAGTTTTCGGCTTTTCCCCTTTTCCATTATTCGCTCACGGGTTTCCTCGACATCGCGTCCAGCTGCTCGGATATCTTATCCGCCATGCCCGAAAGTATCATCGAACGCATCTGCCCTACCGCATAAGGTATCGTGCGCTCGTTTGCCGCGCCGTGTATCTTTTCTATGGGCTTGCGGCAGCCGAGGAGATACGCTCCGCCGTAGGAATTGTAGTCGTAATTGCGCATGACTTCGCGCGCCGCCGCATCCACGATATCCGCATCCGCGCCCGGGAGCTTGCGTTTGAGCACCTGCGCCATCTCGCTCACCGCGTACGCCGCCGTGCCTTCTATGCTCTTGAGCAGCACGTTGCCCACGAAGCCGTCGCACACGAGCACGTCGTACTTGCCGGACAGCGCTTCGCGCGCTTCCATGTTGCCTACGAAGTTTATGGGCATCTCGGAGAGTATCTTCGTCGTCTGCGACGTGAGGATATTGCCCTTGTGCCCTTCCACGCCCACATTGACGAGAGCGACACGCGGCTCTTTAACGCCGCACAGGCTGCGCATGAGCCCCGTACCGAGCAGCGCGAACTGCCCGAGATACTCGCTGCGGCAATCGGCGTTCGCTCCGCAGTCGATGAGACAGACGCTGCCGCCGTCCACGGTCGGGAGCACGGGTGCGAGCGCGGGGCGGTCGATACCGCGTATGCGCCCCACCACGAATATACCGCAGCACAGTATCGCGCCCGTACTGCCCGCGCTTATCATGCCGCCCACTTCGGGATCGGCGCGCAGCAGCGTCGCTCCGCGCACGAGCGACGAATCGCGCTTCTGCCTTATCGCCGCCGTGGGCGACTCGTCATTGCCGATGACCTCGCTCGCGGGGAGTATCTCCAGCCGCGAAACGTCGTAGTCGCAGAGAGCGAGCTCGCGTTCGAGATATGTAGGGTCGCCCGGCATGATCACATGCACGTCCGGATATACGTTCACGGCTGCCGCCGTGCCGCGTATGAGCGCCTGCGGATCGTCTCCGCTGAATACGTCTATGATTATCTTTATCATTCGCTTTTGCCTTCCGCTTCTCCCGGCACGAGAGGAGCCGGATGTTCGGCGTCGAACGCCGCGAGCGCGGGAGGTATCTCCCCCGTTTTAAGTCTGTTTTTCCTTTTCCAGCGTTTGTTTTCCACGTAGTCGCACAGCCGCACGCGCAGGCGGGCAAACTCGTGAGCGTAGCGCGCGGTGATCGCCTCCGCTTCCGCGGCAGTGGGCATGCGACCTTTGTCGACTATCACGTCTATGGGCTCGCCTATATACATATAGTTCTTGCGGAAGGCTTTGGGGCGGCGGTAAAGAAGCACCGGCACGACGGGCGCGCCGCTCTTGGCGGCAAAAAGCGCGAGACCGGTCTTGAGCTCGCCCATCTCGCTCTCGTCGCCCTTGTTGCGGGTGCCTTCGGGGAATATGAGTATCTGACCGTTATCGAGCACTTTGAAGATCTCGCGCATCGTGGAGAGCGCGGGACGTTCGCGGTCTATAAAAATGACTCCGAACCTCGAGAGCAGGAACTTGGACGACTTGCGCTCGGTAAAATCCACCTTGCCTATATATCTTCTGTACCCCGGGATGTGCACCTGCGTGAGCGGTATATCCACCGCCGACAAATGATTGCAGGCATATATGCACTTCCCCTTTTTTATGATGTTCTCCCTGCCTATCACTTTCGTCGGATATACCGGACGTCCCAGGCTGTAGAGACATCTGCTGAAATAATAAAACGGTTTTCCCATATTCTTCCGATCGCCCTCTCGCGGTATGCCGATATTCGACAAAATGTGCCGCTTATGTATAGTTTACCACAAAACGAACACATTAGTCAACACTAAATATCACATTTTGCGGACGGGAAACGGTTATTTTTCTCCGTCCGAGGCATTTTCCGCGGAGCGTTCTTCTGTTTGAGCGTCGCGGAGCTTCTTTCTCTCGGTAAACACGCAGAACACGAAGGACGCCGCGAACCCCACGAGCGCGAGCAGCACCGCGAGCGTTATCTGCAACGGAGCGGACATGTCCGGCATGATGAGAGAGTCGTACTGCTGATAGAACAGCGTGAACACCGAGCCCGCGATAAAGCCGAGTATCGCGTAATACGTTCCCCGCTTACAATGCGTGAGCAGCTGCTTCATGATAAAGGATATTATGAAGAACCCCACCAGCACGCCTGCCGCGAACACGAGGATGATGAGCAGGTTATGCCCGATATCCGTCAGCTTGAGAAGGCTCTCGCCCGCGCCGAGGATATAGTTGTAAAACCCGAGAACCATGAGTATCATGGACCCTGATATGCCGGGCACGACGAAACCGCACGCACCCACGACCCCCACGCCGAAAAGCGCGAAATAGGTGCCGACGCCCGGATCCGCCGCCTCGTCCACCGTATCCAGCATGGGCAGGAAGCATATCCCCACGGCGACCGCGCAGGCGATCGCGAAGGAAAGGATATAGGCGAACTTGTTCGGCTTGCCCGCGTCCTTCGCTATGGGCGGTACGCCGCCCAGCATGAGCCCCACGAACAGGCATATCGTGGGCAGCGGCAGGTATTCGAGCGCGGTGCGTATGGGTATGATGAGCAGCGCGACCGCGAGCACCATGCCTATCGCAAAGGGCAGCAGGAAGAGGAAATTCCTGACGAAATCACGGCTGAGAAGCCCGGATACCGCGCTCACAAGACCGTAATACACCCCGAGCACCACCGCCACGGTGCCGCCCGAAAACCCGGGTATGATGAGCGCCATGCCCATGAGCATACCTTTGAGTATATTGAGAAAAAAACTTTTTACCGTTATCTTTTCCATACAGTTCCTTTTGTCCGACACGGCAATGATACCAAAAACTCCGACGTTTGTAAAACGATTTGGGCTGCCTTACAGAAAGCTCGCCGTCAGCATCAGAAACAACGGCACGATGACGAGAGAAGCGACCGTGGACGAGATTATACACTCGCCCGCCACCGCCGTATCTCCGTCGAAACGCTCGGCGAACGCGAGCGCCGTGGTCGCCGTGGGCGTCGCCGCCATGACCACCATAGCCATCGTGAGCTCACCGCCTATACCGCCGAAGGCATGCAGAGCGAGGCACAGCGCGCATACAGCCACCGGCACTATCACCATTTTTACGCCGAAGGAAGCGTACATATACCCGCTTTTGAATATGCGCCCTATCTTCATATCCGCAAGCCGCACGCCGAGTATGCACATGGAAACGGGCACGCAGATGTTGTAAAGATAGGTTATCAGGCTCGCGATCTGGTCTATCTCGAGCCCGCCTATCGTTATAGGCTCGAGAAGAGAGAACCCCGTGAGAGTAAAAGGCAGCGCGGCGACGAGCGCGAGAGTGCATGGATTGAGCAGCGCTTTTCTCGCCATCGTGCTCTTCTTCTCCGCTCCGCCGTACATGGCTACGCCCAACGTCCAGTTCAGCAGGTTGAACACCACGTTGAACAGCGTGACGTACAGCCGCACGCGGCTCATGGACTCGTCCGGCGTATCCGCGAACGCGTCGCAGTACCTTACCGCGATCTCGGACAGCGGTATGCCGAGGAAACCGCAGTTGGAGAACAACGCGGAAAAGGACGCCGCCGCTTTCGCTCCGCCGTTTTTGCACTTAACGAGCACCAGCTTTATCGCGACGAATCCTATGAGGTGGACGATGAACGCGAGCAGTATGCTTATCACGACGTCCTGCCACCTGACGAGCTCTATATCAACGCCCATCATGCAGTAGAATATCAGCGCGGGCATGCCTATATATATAAGAACGCCCGAAAGGTCTTTAGCCGCGGCATCGGATACCAGCCGCGTCTTGCGCAGCGCATAACCGGGAACGAGCAGTACGAGCAGCACCGCCACACTTATGAACGTAGACAGAAAATACATGATCTCTCTTCTTTCGTTTATTTCATCATTTTCCCGTTTTCTTTCTTCTGAGGATATCGCGCTTACATACGGGCAGATCGCAGCGGATACGCACTTTCTCACGCACTCTGTCCGCGACCGTTATATGTCTGCCGTCCTCCCCCGTCATATCGGCGACCGTGAACGTTTTGCCGAAAGCCTCTCCCAGAGAGAGCACTTCGAGCACGTCGCCCTCGGTAAAACGATTGCGCATCTCCGCCGTTATGTATCCGTCTCCGACGTCGGTCACCGCGGCGATGAAGTCGTGCGTCGACGTCAGCCCGTTCTCACCCGTGCTGCCGCCGCGTTCGCCGTAATAAAAGCCGGTGGTGTAACCGCGGTGAGAGACCTTTTCCGTCTCTTCGGCAAGCAACGGATCGAAGGGTCTGCCCGCCGCCATATCGTCCAGCGCGCGGCGATAGGCGTTCACGACTCCCGCGACGTAGTATTCGCTCTTCATCCTGCCCTCTATCTTCACCGAATCCACGCCCGCGTCAGCCAGCTCGCTCAGATGTTCTATCATGCAAAGATCGCGGCTCGAAAGCAGGTACGTCCCCCGTCCGTCCTCTTCGGCGGGCAGCGTTTCCCCGCGGGAAAGCTCGGTGAGACCGTACTCCCAGCGGCAGCTCTGCGTGCACTCTCCGCGGTTGCCCGAACGGTCCGTAAAATACGCCGAGAGCAGGCACCTGCCCGAATACGCTATGCACATCGCCCCGTGTACGAAGGCTTCTATCTCAGTGCCCGCGGCGCGTTTTATCGCGGGGATATCGGCAAGGCGCGTTTCGCGCGCGAGCACTATGCGGCTCGCTCCGAGTTCCGCCCACATTTTCGCCGCTTCCGAATTGGTGACGTTCGCCTGCGTGCTGACGTGCAGCGGCAACGAGGGCGCGTAACGCTTCATGACCGCGAACACGCCGAGATCGCTAACGAGCGCTCCGTCCGCGCCCGTTTCCGCCAGACGTTCGGCAAATGCGGGCAGACCTTCAAGGTCGCGCTCGTCCGCGTAGATATTGACGGTGACGTACAGCTTTTTGCCGAGGACGTGCAGCATGTCCGCCGCGCTTTTCAGCCCTTCGAGGGAAAAATTATCCGCGTACGCGCGCAGACCGTAACGGTCGGCTGCGGCGTACACCGCGTCGGCGCCGAAATGCACCGCCGTCTCCAGCTTGGACATATTGCCCGCGGGCGCGAGCAGTTCGGGTACTTTTATCATTTCACTCTCACCGAAAGGCTCATCCCGTCGCCGACGGGGAGCACGGAAGTCACGAGCCGTTCGTCCGTCGTCACCGCTTTGATGAACAGCTCCAGCCGCTCGGCTATCGTGCGCTTGGACTTCGGCACGGGTCTGCCGCCGCTCATGCGGTCGGAGTACAGCACGTTGTCGCAAAGCAATACCCCGCCCACGGGCAGCAGCCGGATAAGGTAAGGCAGGAATTCGTAATACCTGCCTTTGGGCCCGTCGAGGAATATGAGATCGAACGTGCCTTCCACCATGGGAATGACTTCGGACGCGTCTCCCTCGAATATCTCCGCGCGGCGGGCGCAGCCGTAAGCGCGGAAGTTTTCCTCGGCGCGCTCTATAGCCTCCGCGTCGAAATCCACGGTATACAGTCTGGCGCGGGAGTTGAGCAGCATGAGCAGTCCGCTGTAACCCGTTCCCGTGCCTATCTCGAGTACGCGTTTGGGATCCGTGATCATCGTCACGTTTTTGAGCAGCTGCGCGCCCGTTTCGCTTATGACGGGAACGCCGAGCGCTTCCGCCTCGCGGCGCACTTCGTCCAGCTCGGGCTGCACGGAGCGCGGCAGCAACGACAGCAGGTATTTTTCCGTATTGCCGTACTCGTAATAACTCATGTCAGCCCTCCGAAACTATGGGGAGTATCATGGGGCTGCGGCGGGTCTCTTTGTAAAGGAAGCTCTTCATCTCGCGGCGGACGACGTTTTTGTACACCGCCACGTCCTCGAGATCTTTAAGGTCTATCTTGGCGCTTACGCGCAGCACGAGTTTCTTAGCCTCTTCGAGCAGCTCCTCGGCGTCCTCCGCATACACGAAGCCGCGGCTTATGACGTCCACGCTCGTGACTTTCCCTTCCTCACGGTCGAGCCCTATGACGATGACGAAAAGACCTTCTTCGGCGAGGTGTTTGCGGTCGCGCAGCACCGTGCTGCCCACGTCGCCCACGCCGAGACCGTCCACGAGCACCGCACCCGCGGGGATATTGTCAGTCAGTTTTATCGAGCGGCGGGTGACGAGCACCTGATTGCCTATGTCGGGCACTATTATATTTGACGAAGGGGTGCCTATCTTCATCGCAAGCTCCGCATGCTTCTTTTGATGGCGGTGTTCGCCGTGCACGGGCATGAAGAACTTGGGTTTGAGCAGCGAATGCATGAGTTTGAGCTCTTCCTGGTAAGCGTGACCGGACACATGCACCTCGGCGAGGGACTCGTATATCACCCGGCAGCCGTGGCGGTAAAGGTTGTTTATGACGTTGTACACCATGCGCTCGTTGCCGGGTATTGGCGAGGCGGAGATGATTACCGTATCGTTGTAACCGAGGCGCACTCTGTTCATCTCGTCGCTCGCCATACGAGTGAGCGCGCTCATGGGTTCGCCCTGGCTGCCCGTGGAAATGATGACGAGGTTCTTATCGTCTATATTCTTTATCTTGTCTATATCCACGACGAGGTCGTCCGAATAACGCAGCTCCCCTATCTTCGCCGCGGCGGCGGCTATGTTTATCATGCTCCTGCCGCAGAACGCCACTTTACGCTTGTATTTTACGGCGAGATCGAGTATCTGCTGCACGCGGTGTATGTTGGACGCGAACGTAGCGATGATGATGCGCCGCTCGGGATTATCCGCAAATATATTGTTGAAGGACGCGCCCACCGTGGACTCGCTCATGGACGAGCCTTTGCGCTCGATGTTCGTGCTCTCGCAGAGGAGAAGGAGCACGCCGCGGTTGCCTATCTCGGCTATGCGCTGGAGGTCTATCACGTTGCCGTCTATCGGCGTGAAGTCCACCTTGAAATCGCCCGTATGGAATACCGTTCCCGCGGGCGTGGTTATGGAGAGCGCACAGCTCCCCGCGATGGAGTGCGAGACGTTTACGAACTCCACCTTAAAGCAGCCGAACTGCACCGTGCTCCCCGGGCGCACGATGTTCAGCTGCGTGTTCTCCACCTTCTGTTCGCGCAGTTTCGCGTCTACGAGAGTGAGAGTTATCTTCGTACCGTATACGGGCACGTTAAGTTCTTTAAGTACGTAAGGGAGTGCGCCGATATGATCTTCATGCCCGTGCGTGAGCACTATGCCGCGAACGCGGTCCTTGTTGGCAAGCAGATAAGACGTGTCGGGGATGACAAGGTCTATTCCCGGCATATCGACATTCGGAAAACACGAGCCGCAGTCGATGACGAGAATGTCACCGGCGTACTCGAGCGCGGTCATGTTCTTTCCGATCTCCCCGACGCCGCCCAGAAAGCTCACTTTGAGCGCGGGCTGATCGGTCTTAGATCTGTGCAAAGTATCCTCCGCTATGATTAAATTGTATTTATCCTGTGGGACGGTCTGCGACCGCTCCCCGTATGTTCCGCAGGATATTATACATTAATCGGAGGCAAATTACAAGTTTATTTCGGCGAAAAGACGAAAAATATTTGACGTATCCTGCGCGTTTTTGAGATTTACGCCGAAAAGGAGCGGATCGAGAGCGAAATCCCTTCCTATCACGCAACCCGAAGCGCTCTGCGTGACGATCTCCCCGGGCAGCACTATGCACGACGATAGCTTTGCCCCGCCCGTCACGACCGCGCCCTCGCCTATTATACAGTTCTCCGTACCGCCGCATACTCTCGCTCCCGAAGCGACGAGATCACTCCCGACGACGCGGGAACGCGGGCGGAAGATGTGCCTTGCTTCGGGAAAGGGCGAACCGCGTTTAAGATCGAAATTGGCGGCGTAATAGTCGCGCAGATTGCCCATATCCCGCCAATACCCTCGCGAACGCACCGCACATATCCGCCGCCCCAGGCGCAAGAGATAAGGAAACAGGTCTCGGGCGAAATCGAAGGGCACTCCCGCGGGCACATAACCGAGAGCGCGCGGAGAAAGCACATACGTCCCCGCGTTGGCTATCCCGCGGCGCCCGCTGTTGTCCGGCAATTTTTCGCGCACTTCACGCACGATCCCGCCGTCCGTGATCACCTCGCCGTACGCGCCGAGATCGTTCACTTCCGTCGTCTCCATCGTGACCATCGCCCCGCCGCGCAGGTGCGCGCCTACGAGTTCCCCGATATCGAGATCGGACAGCGTGTCCGCCGAGCAGACGACGATATCGCCGTCGTATCCTCCGACAGCCGCTTTCACCGCGCCCGCCGTCCCGAGCGGCTCGTCCTCCACCGAATACTCCGCGCGTATGTCGGTATACCCCTCGACGAAACTTACCACATCGTACGGTCTGTACCCGAGCGCGAAAACGATATCCCTTATCCCCGCGGCTACCAACCGCGATACGACATGATCTATCGCCGGTCTGTTTGCCACCGGCAGCATGGGCTTGCACTTATAATGCGTGAGCGGCATTATCCTCTTTCCGTATCCTCCGGCAAGTACGACAGCTTTCACGCATGATAGTATCTGCGGATAAAAACGGAAGTATGTACGAATCTTTTATCCCCTCCCGTAAACCGAAATACGCAAAATATCCGCAATAACGCTATAAGTAAGACGGATGAAATAAATTCGGAATGACCGCGCTTTCAGCGCGGGATAAATAATTCGGGCGGGCACATTATCCATAGTCCCGAAACGGCGAAAGGCGCAGAGTGGGGTTCAGACGCGGAAATAACGAGGGAGCATACTACTGTCGACGAAGCGCGGTACACGCGAAATCGGAGCAAAAGACCGATGTTATTTATGTGTATCAACCCCGCTATGCGCCTTCCCCGCGATAAAGTAATAAATAAGGCGGAACAAATTCCGCCTTATTTATTACTTACTCTACTATTACCGTTTTTTATTACTTACTCTACTATCACCGTTCCGTCGGGGTGTATGTGTATAGTATCCCCCGTCTTTACCGTATTTAAGAACTCTTCGCCCAGCTGATCTATAGCGATCACGGGGCTGTCCTCCCATATTCGGGCAAGGACTATGCCGCTCGCGGCAAGGCTGTCGATGTGCTCGGAGAAGAGGAACGCCGCGGGGGCGATCTTCATCGCGCACACCGTCTGTATCACGAGACCGCCGGTAGTGGAGCCTATCGTGATGGGCAGGCACAAGGCTTTGCCCGTGATGTTCTTGCCGTAGATGTCCGCGTTGTTCTGGTCGGAAACTATCACCTGCTTGGCGTTTTTGAGCGCGCTCTTCTGGAACGTCGCGAGAGTGTTCACTCCGCCGTGGGAGACTACGGCTTCGCCCGTCCATTCTCCGCCGGCTATCGGTCTGCCTTTGAACTCTTTCATATCACCTGACCTCCTTTCCCGCGAGAACGTCGAGGATCTCGGCGTCCTTATAGTAGCGCGCTATCGAATACGTGCGCAGCTTGTTGCTGTTGGTCACGATCGCGCGACCCTTTGTCATCGGGTTGTTCGTGTACATGAGCGGACAGATGCTCGTCAGTTTGACGCCCGCGCGCATAAGGCGGGTGTAGTAGCCCGTTTCCGCGAACTTTTTCTTCACCTGCGGGCTCGTAGTCATTATCGTGCGCACGGCGACTTTCTTTCTTCCCGCGGCTTCGAGAGCTTTCTCTATATCGTCCGTCCAGTCACAGAGCTGCTTATAGCTGAGGTGCGGGCAGCCTATGAAGCACAGCCCGGGCTTAGCGTCCGGCTTCTTCCACATCACGGGATAAGACCCGTAAACGCGCTCGAGCTCCTCGTCGTCTATTATGTACTCTTTGGCGTCCGGCAGGATGAGGCTCTCGCCCTGCTCCACCGCTTCGGGCGTGAGCTTATCGATGTGATACAGTCCCACCGCGCCGTTGCTCGCCGTCGCCGCGCCGAAATCTTTGAGATACGCTTTTGCGTCGTCCGTCAGCTCCGTGCCGAGGAACCTGTCGAGACCGACGACGTAAGGCACGTCTTCCATGACCTTCATGCCTATCGCGCTGCCGAGCACCTGAGCTTCAGGTTTTTTCGTGGTCTTGACTATCACCTTCCACTTGGCTTTCCTGCCCTCGTCGGTGACCAGTCCGAAGTACGGAACGTAGCCTACGATGGAGCCGAAAAGATCGAGCATGCCGCTGTTGCGGTTGCAGCGGGCTCCGAGCACCGAATTGGCGTACACCACCGCGCTGCTCTCCGCCCAGCTGAGCACGTCGCCTTTGGCTGGGATATTGCCCACTTCGTCGAGATAGCAGGTGCAGGTGAACGAATCGGAATCGCGCAGACCCACTTTTTTGAGCTGCTCTTCGTAGTCCGCCTGTTTTTTGTACATGACGTGGAAAGCGATCTTTTCGAGAAGATTGCATTTTACGTTCTCGTAATCCAGCGGGCGCGGGTCCACGGTGAACTTGCCTTCCGTCGTTATACCGGCGTTTATCAGCTTGTCCATCGTCGAGAACAGCGGCTTCATGAGCGCTATACCGAAGCTGGTCACGAGATGACCGTCTTTATGGGTGACGGGTACGAGCTTTTCGGCGCCGAATATATCTCCGAACATGACCACGGTCTCCATGACCTTTGCCATGACTTCGCCGCGGGAGCCTTCGAGGACGGCTTTCTGCTCGTCCGTCAGTTTCATTTTATACTCCATGATCCCTCCTTTTACTTATCGTTTTTACCATTGTAACACATCGGCGCGCGTTTGTAAACCCGCGGGCGTTATTTTGCGTAAATTTTCCCTTAGGGTTTATCCGGAGCGGGCGGCAAAACGGTTGCAAACCGCCGCGGTATGAGGTATAATCGTTACATGATGAAACTCGTCGCGGCAACGCATAACAAAGGCAAGCTCGCGGAGCTCGAAGAAATGCTCGGCGATATATGCGAGGTGATCCCCGTATCCGACTTTACCGACGTCGAACCCGAGGAAAACGGCGGCTCGTTCGAGGAGAACGCCCGCATCAAAGCGAAAGTGGCGTTCCTTGCGAGCGGTCTGCCCTCTTTCGGGGACGACTCCGGGCTGTGCGTGGACGCGCTCGGCGGCGCTCCAGGGATATACTCCTCCCGCTACGCCGAAAACGCGGAAAAGCGCAACGCGAAACTTATCGCGGCTCTTACCGATGTGCCCGAGGAAAAGCGCACGGCAAAGTTCGTCTGTCATATCGTATATCTCGACGGCGAACGCGAATTTGCCGTGAGCGGCGAATGCAAAGGACGCATACTTTTCGAGCCGACGGGTAGCGGCGGCTTCGGTTACGACCCTGTGTTCTTTTCGGACGACCTCGGTAAGCCCTTCGGGCTCGCCTCTTCCGAAGAAAAGGATGAAGTATCTCACCGCGGACGAGCCGTCGGAATGTTAAAGAAAAAGCTGAAAGAGATATTCGGCAAGGAGCATATATGAGAGCCATAATACTTTCGGATACGCACGGCAGCAGGAATAAACTCTGCGAGACCGTCGCCGCGCTCGGCGATTTCGACGTACTCGTGCATCTCGGCGACGGCGCGAGCGATCTCGACGCCGTGCGCCCTTACATAAACGCGGATATCATAGCCGTAAAGGGCAATAACGATATATTCACGAATCTTCCCGAGTGGCGCGCGATAGAACTGTGCGGGCAGAAAGTGTACTGCTGCCACGGGCACAATGCGGGCGTCCGCGGCAAGCGCGATACCCTCGCCCGCCTCGCCAGGGAAGCGGGCTGCTCGCTGGCGTTCTACGGACACACCCATTCGCAGGCGGACGAAACGATAGACGGCGTGCGCTGCATGAATCCCGGTTCGATAGGATATCCCGTGGGAGGCAGAGCCGTAATCGAGATGACGGACGACGGAGGAGAAACGAATATACGCTTTATAACCGGGCTGTGAGCGCTCTCCCGATTTTTTACAAAATATTCGGATAAGTGCGAAAAATCACCCCGAAAATCGTTGACAAAGATATTCTATTATGATAGAATGCTTAAGCACCGAATGCGAAACGGGTCTTGCGGACTGCCGCGAACGCGCCGACCGGAACGTCAGCTCATGCGGGTGTAGTTCAATGGTAGAATCCCAGCCTTCCAAGCTGGTCGTGTGGGTTCGATTCCCATCACCCGCTCCATTATATGCGCCGGTAGCTCAGCTGGATAGAGCAACGCCCTTCTAAGGCGTGGGTCGGGGGTTCGAATCCCTTCCGGCGTACCACGAACGTTTTATCTGGTGGGTGTAGCTCAGTTGGTTAGAGCGCCAGGTTGTGGCCCTGGAGGCCGGGGGTTCGAATCCCTTCACTCACCCCATTACTTTTTAGTGGTATCGCCAAGTGGTAAGGCACAGGACTTTGACTTCTGCATTCGCCGGTTCAAATCCGGCTGCCCCTGCCATGGAATTTTGCGGAAGCAGCCCTGCGGCACGGAAACGTCCGCGGAAAGTCCGATCGGTAGCGAATATTTATGTTGGGGTGTCGCCAAGCGGTAAGGCTACGGACTCTGACTCCGTCATTCGGGAGTTCAAATCTCTCCACCCCAGCCATTCCATCCATTAGCTCAGCCGGTAGAGCACTTGACTTTTAATCAAGGGGTCCCGAGTTCGAACCTCGGATGGATGACCACTTTGATAAATACCGGTTTTGCGGAAGTGGCTCAGTTGGTAGAGCGCCACCTTGCCAAGGTGGATGTCGCGAGTTCGAGTCTCGTCTTCCGCTCCAGTAACAACGACGCGGGTCTTCCCCGCCGACATATTTTGCGGAAGTGGCTCAGTTGGTAGAGCGCCACCTTGCCAAGGTGGATGTCGCGAGTTCGAGTCTCGTCTTCCGCTCCATTCGCACCATTAGCTCAGTTGGTAGAGCACCTGACTCTTAATCAGGGTGTCCGGGGTTCGAGCCCCCGATGGTGTACCAAACGTAAATAATACGAACCCCGAAAAATCGGGGTTCGTATTATTTTTTGCGTCGGACTATTTCGGGATCGTATACGGCAGGCTATACCATTAACAAATCGCAAGAAACTATGCGAGCGGACTTGCCGCACAATAAAAGCAGGGACACTTCCCTGCTTTTGCTTTGCTGCTTGCGGAGATGCGATGAGCGCCCGAATACCGTCGTATACGTTTGCTTAGACGAAAAAACAGATCGGACGTCGCCCGCACACGAGCAAACGTGCGCCTGCCTTTCGGCAGGCGCACGTTGCGCGTTCGTTCTTTTTTATGCGACGGGAGTCAGGAGGAAATAATCGATATTGGGAAGACGGATTGCTCCTGCCGTACCTTGAATGAAGGTCAGTTCTATCGTATTCAGCCCTTCGATGATATCCAGCTCGCCGGCAACATCCGTCAGCTCGGTCCATTCGGTCATATCCTTCCAGTTCGTGCTGCCGAGAGTCGCTCTTTTGACCGTACCCGATATGCTCTTATCGCTGCCGTTGAAGCTCATCGAGAACGCTTCGGATAATTCCGTATCGCTTTTTCCCGAGCCGCTGCCCGACTGCGCCCGCATGCCGAAAGTATACTTGCCCGCGGCATCGGATATGAAACGCAATACGATCTTATTGCCCTCTACCGATATGTTTGCGGTGCTGTAACCTTCCGCGCCGTTGGAGTACGATTCATTCGTACCGGCTTTCTGCGTCATGTTTTCGAACATACTTTGTCCCGCGCTTTGCGTTTCCACCTCGCTCATGTCCACATAAGCGCCGTCCTCGACCTGAAGCTTGTAAGCACCGCTTTCTTCATCGGTGTCGGCGGTCTGCAGACGTCCCGCGACCGTTATGTCGAAAGTGACCGTCTGTCTGCCTTCGAAATCCACGATAACGGTATGCGTGCCGCTTGTAGAGGTATCGAAGTCGGTGAGCATATCCGCAGTAACGGGACACTCGCCCGTCGTGCCGTCGGAATAAGTCAGTCTGAGCGTCGCAGAGCCGAACCCGTCGCCCACCCCGTACAGAGAGTCGTAACTTGCGAGTTCTACCTTATCCACGCTTTTGAGGACATCTATCTCGAAAGACACGGAAGCGTTGCGATATCTTACCGTAACGGTCTTTTTGCCCGTCGTCAGAGTATCGAAACCTTCTATGTCTGCCGGATCGGTTATCTCTACCGTAGCTTCGCTGCCGTCTTCGTACACCACATCGACGGACGCGCTCTCAAACACATCGCCCACGCGATAACTCGTGCGGGTAGCCGCATTCAGCTCCGATCCCGTAACGCGCAGGTCACGCACGGATATCTCGTAGTTCGCGGTCAGTCTGCCGTAAGTTACGGTAACTTCCCTTTCGCCCGTACTTCCGGTATCGAAACCCGTCAGCATGTCTGCAGTAACGTCTTCGGTCTTCGTGCTGCCGTCTGTGTACATGACGGTCATGCGGGCGTCGCCGTCCGTATAGGACGAGCCTTTGATATACTCGGTCACGCTGTCTTCCGTTACGGCTATCGCAGAGGCGTAAAAGTCGCTGACCGTTATGGCGAATTCCGCGGTAACGCCTCCGTATGTTACCAGCACCGTCTTATTGCCGGCTACGGATGTATCGAATCCGCTCATCATATCGGCGGTGACTTCCGCCTGCTCGCGTCTGCCGTTTTCGTATACGACCGTCATCGTCGCGCCCGCGAACGCGTCGTCCACGATATACTCGGACTGTCCGCGGACGGTCAGACTTTTTACCGCGCTGCCGCCGCACGCCGCCAGGCATACGGACGACGCCGCCAATGCAAGCGCGAGTATCGCGCAAATCAACGTTTTCTTTAACGTCTTATTCATGTCGGTACCTCCGTTCGTTACACCTGACCTCTGCGGTCGGGATTATCCGTCAGCGGCTGCCAGGTAAGCTGTGCGTCCGTCGAGATGCGTATGCAGTCGATGAGAGGCGCGCCCGTGCTGTTGCCGTCTTTTATCGTATTGCTCTTTATCGTGAGCTTTATAACATTCTTGCCCTGCGTGAGAGCTATCGTTCCGGCTATCGGGTAATCCGCGAAGTCGTAGGAGCCGGACGCGGAGTTTGCGACCGTGATCGAATAATCGATCTCGATTCCGTTGACCTCTATGCCGAACACGCTGTTATCCAGCTCGATATTGCCGAGCTCGGACGCCAGACGGAGCACGAGGCTGCCGCTCGCATTACGGTCGGACGTGATAACGAATTCTATGGAGTTCTCCGCATAAGTGTTGCCGAGGAAGTAGCCGTTGCTCCAGCCCTTCTCTATATCGCTGTCCAGACCGTCGCCGTAGATGTTGTTCACGCCTTCGGCGGAATTGGATATACCCGCGCCCATGAACTCTTCGAGATCTACGTACTCGGCTTCGAACGTGAACGTCTGTCTGCCGCCGCTGCTGCCGCCCGCGGGTGCGAACGCTATGCCGAACGCTATCACCGCGGCGAGCAGCAAGGCAAGAGCAGCTGTCCCGAATACGACGAACCATTTTTTGAAGCGGAATTTACCGTCGACGAAATCGCGTTTGCCCGCAGCGAACACATATACGCACAGTCCGCCCGCAACGAGCACGGTGCACGTTATGCCGATCGCAAGTCCCGCCGTATACGTTGCGTACGAGACCGCGTCGTCCACATGCAGAGTAAGCGCCACGCTGTCAGACATGCTTCCCGCCTTAGCGGTCACGACGAATCCGAAGTTACCGCTTTCC
>DXHS01000018.1 GCA_019113275.1 Candidatus Protoclostridium stercorigallinarum | reverse complement strand
GACGTTTCTATGCGGTAGTCCGCGTCGTCGCCGCCCACGAGCCCGCCGGGTTGTGCGCTCACCGTGCGCTCGGCGCCGTTATACACGAGCCCGTCCGTCGTTCCGCCGTCCACCAGCCACGTCCACTCGACGTCGCGCGGGGTGACGGAAAGGGTCACCCTTGCCTCGGCTTCGCTCGTGAGCGAAGTCACATCGGGCGCGCTCGCAGTTACGGTAAGCGTATACGTGCCGCCGTTCCCGATAAGGGCGTTTGCGCCGCCGTACGAAGAAGTGCCGCTCACGGTCTCGCCGCCGAACTCCCAGTTCCACCCGAGCGTGAACCCGTCCGCGGGAGCCTCCGCTTCCGCTTCGAGCAGGAACGGCTCGTAATAGATCGCCGAAACGGTCCTGTCCGCGGAGATGACGGGCGCGTTGAGCGTCCAGCGCGGAGCGACCGTCGTTATATTGTCGAAATTATCGTCGTCCGCTTCCAGCCACAAGCCGAGACCGCCCGTGACGTTATCGCCCGAAGACGTGTTCCATTCTGCGGTGAACCCCTCGCGCGTGAGCGAAGAGAGGAGCGCGTCCGCCGAATCCGCCGTGACGTAGCGCACGTCCGTGCCCGCGTAAGACAGACCTTCGTACCCGTCGAACACGCTGTCGTTGTCCGCGCCGAAGGCTATGCGGTAGACCTTGTCGAAGCGCACGTATGCGTCCAGAACGTCGCCGCCGTCCCCTATCGCGCGCATGATATAGCCGCCGTTGTTTTCGGAGCACCAATGCAGGTCGCCCTCATCCGACGCGTCGGCATACGCCGCGTAAGCGAACTCGGGGTCGTCGGACGCATAGTCCGCGATGTCGAAATCCGCTATGTCCTTCCCCGTCCAGGTGGGGAGCACCTTGCCGTCGCAGAACGCGTAGCTCTCGGCGTCGTAATCGAATACGGCGTAAGCCTCCACGCCCTCGCCGTCGGGGATGAAGGCGTTTGCCACCGCGAAATCGCCGGACGCGAAGAAGCGCCCGCGGAAATCGTCTATCACGCTCTTGTCCGCGACGACGGTCACTCCGCCGCCGAAGAGCGTAAGTTCGTTAGTGCCCGTGAGCTCCGCCGAAGGATCGCAGCGCAGTTCGACGCGGCTCACGCCCTCGGCGTTGAACACCGAGCAGTCGAACGCGACCACCTTTTCGCCGTCCAGCTCGTCCGGGATGACGACGGTGTCGCCGCGCCCCGCGAGCACGCCCGTGACCTTCACGCCGCTCTCCGTTTTTTCGAACGTCAGCGTGCGCTCGTGTCCCTGACCGAAGAACCCCCCGCCCGCGACCGACCATACGTACAGCGCGAGCACGACCGCGAGCAGCGTTACCGTTATCGCGGAGACGGCGGTCATCGTGCCGCCGCCCAGCCTTGCCGCCTTAAAAGAGGCGGCGAGCGCCGAAAGCACGCTTGCCGCGTGCACGGCTATCCACAGCGCGAGCGCGAGCGTCGTCATCGTCATGCCCGCGGAAGTGCGGGCGTCTAGGAAGAACGCGGGCACCATGAGCACGGGCACGGCTATGCAGTACGCCGCGGTGCTTATCATCGAATAGCGGAAGCGGTAATTGCTCTTTGCCGCGAGGAAGATCGCGAAAGCGTCTGTCGCGGCGAGGATCGCGGGAAAGACATAGAACCACCCGCTCACGCCCGCGGCTATGAGCGCCGCGAGCGCCGCCGCGTCCGCGGCGATGCCGAGCGAGAGAGTGACGTACAGCGCCGTTTTGCTGCCGCCCGTGCGTTTTTCCGTAATGCCGTATTTTATCTTTTCGATATCCGTCATCGCCCCTCCCGTCAGTATGTGCGGCGCGGCTTGTCTATAAAGCCGTCGGCACGCACGCCCGTCTTATCCAGTGTGAACACATCGCCGCCCAAAACGAACAGCGTGATATCGTCGTCGTCGAAACAGTACTTCTTTTTGCCGAAGTACTTAAGCCGCGTGCGGTAGCCGAGCATGCCCGAGAAACGCCTGTAAAGCGCCTTCGCCTCACGCGAGCCCGCGTAAGCCTCGTCCAGCGCCTTGCGGCAGAACCCGCAAAGCCTGCTCATGCCCGCACCCGTGAGCGCTCCCGACGTGAACGTGCGCGAGCAGCAGGAACACGTCTGAGTGTCCTCTTTGGGCACGAGGGTCATCTCGTCGCGCGCGAAAGCGAGGTCGGGCGTGTACATCAGCTTGCCCTCGCCGGACACGAACACCACTTCGGGGTACGGGCAATCGCGGCAGACAAGCCGCTCCTTTTCCCCGCCGATGTTCTCCATCCGCCGCGTACATACCCTGCGGCGGCACTTGGGATTGCCGCACTTGTTCGGCATCAGGTGCTCGCCGAACGCGCTGTTCGCTCTTATGTACTCGATGTCCGCGTCCGAAAGCCCGAGGTCTTCCTCGCCGAGGTCGGGTTCGATGACCCGTCTCTCGCCCGTTTCCTTATCCGTGCAGTATATGCGCCCGCTCTCCATGAGGGTAACGCCGCACGGTACGCATGTGAGCGTCATCCTGCCGCCCGCGGACACTGTCGCCCGGAGCGCGGTCACGCCGCCGTTCAGCACGTCGTATACGCTGTCGGGCAGCTTGACGTGCGATATGCCGAGCACCCGCAGCCCCGTGCACACGAGGGAGCCGCGCTCGGAGGGTAGTTTTTTGACCAGCTCCGCCACCGCTTCGCGGTCGCGATCCCGCCCGAAGTACAGACAGTCGGCAAGCGTATGCCTGTCGTCGCGCAGAAGCGCGTCTATCGCCGAGAACACGTCGGCTATCGCGCCCGCGGCGTCCGAAGCGAAGTCCGCTCCGCGCTCGCCCGACGGAGCCGAGGATACGAAGTCCTCTATCTCACGCGCCTCGCCGCCGGATACGGGCACGAGCGCCCTTTCGCCCCGCCTGAAATACAGTTTCGCGAGCACGGGCACCGAGTCGCCCGCGCCGCTGCTGAGCTCCGCGCGCACGCCCAACCCGTAAAAATCGCAGAGGTCGCCCCCCTTGCGCCTGCGCTCGCGCACTTCGGTATAACCGCCGAACGCGGGAAGGAGCAGCCTCACGAGAGAGAAGAGCGCGTCCGCCGTGCGGCGACGGGTCTCCTCGTCGGGACCCGAAAGAGGCGCGCCGCGGTCGGTGAGCGAATAATGCTCGTGGTAATAGCCGCTCACCGTTTCGATGAGGTCCTTCCACTTCGCCAGACCGTTGTCCCGCCTGTCGCCGCGCAGAGAGGCGAACCAGCTCGCGCCCTTTCCCCCTTCCATGCTCACGTTCGCGCCGCCGCCGCGCACGTCTATGCCCGCGGCGGAGTCCGAGTATTCGAACACCTCGCGCCCGTGCACTATGCGCCCGTTTTCCAGCCGCACTTCCTCGGGGGCGCACCCGCCTTCCACAAGGCGGCGGATGCTGTCGAAAGCGTTTTTATATTCCTTTCCTATGACGACAGCCATCAGCCTTCCTCCTTATCCATACGAAGGATGTCGCGCACTTCCGCGCCCTTGGATACCTCGCGCTCGAGGTTGTAGCAGAAGCTCGAGCTGTCGCCGCGGAAGTTCCACGCCGCGCGCAGATACGCCGCGAACGTGTGCGCGGTCACCTGGCGCAGTCTGCCGTGCCTGCCGCTCGCCGCGCATACGGGGCAGTCCGCCTCCCAGCGGTCGTTGAAGCGCAGCGCTCCCGGTTTGGGGAAGCATGTCGCGCTCTCGCACGTCGAGCAGCGGGAGAGCGCGTCCGCGCCCGTGTCTATCCTGCCGCAGCAGATGTCCGCATACTCGCAGGAGTCGCATATCTTCATGAGCTCCGCATTGCTCACCGTGCCGCCCTTTTCGCGGTAACGCGCGAGCGCGGGGCAGTTCTTCCTCGCCCCCGAAGTGAACATGCGGCAGTGCGCTATCGCGCATATCTTGCGGCAGTAGACCGTGCGATCGCCGAACTCGCCGCTGTTGCACATTATGCCGCCCGTGTTGTTCTGCGCCATGCAGAAGTAACCTTCCTGCGCCACCGACCGCGTGAACAGTCTGCCACAGCTGTCGCACCTGAAATCCCACACGCTTATCTCGTCCATGCGCGTGCCCGCGGGCGACTCGGCGTTGCAGCACTCCTCCGTTTCGCGGCAGTAGAGGTCGTCACGCTTTTTCTTCGCCTCGTAGTCCTCGAGGGAATACAGTCTGACGTTGCGGCACACGGGGCAGCGCACCGCGACCATGCGCTCGCTGTTGCTGCCCGAGATTATCGTGGCGTCGCCGCTGTTCGCGCCCAGCAGCCCTATGCCCGAGAAGTACATGAGCGCGTAGCCTTCCAGCTCGTTCATGTCCGCCAGCGAGTATATGCTGACGTCGCTGTCCTGCCCGAGACGGAATATGCGCCCTATGCGCTGATCCATCGCGAGAGGGTCGGGCGTGACCTGGAAGTTGAGTATGATGTTGCACGTCTGCAGGTTCGCGCCCTCGGTGAGCGAGGGATCGAGCACGACGAGTATCGCGTCGCTTTTCGCGGCGAACTTCTCCGTCGCCTCGCGGGCGTTGGCGCGCGAGCCCGTGAGCAGGCGGGAAGAGAATTTCCCGTCCTTTTTCAGCTCCTCGACGAACCGCTCGCAGACGGACTTTTCCTTTTCGGTATCGTAATCGAAGAATACGAGCACGCGCTTATCCTTATGCGCGGAAAGTATCTTCTTCGCTTCCTTCATCTTATATGCGAAAGGATCGCTGCCGTACTTTACGGGAACGACCGCGGTCTCCTGAGCGGGATCGCTGTCCGCCAGACCCAGCCGTCCGAGATAATACGACGAAGAACCGCTCTTGGGGAATATCCCGCGTGGGAAGTCGTCCGTACCGTCGGCATAGAAGTACGGCATGAGCTTGCGCATGAACATCGCGTACGCCTGCTTGTAAGGCATACCGCCCGCGCGGGAATAATCATCGAGGTACTCGTGCAGCTTTTTCTTTTTGCCGCCGTCCGTCACCGTTCCGCCCTCGGCGAGCGTAGAAAGATCCACGGTCACGGGCGTTGCGTTGTCGAGCGTCACCGTCACTTCGCCTATCGCCTTGTCCGTCGGCAGGAACAGCTCGTTATAGACGTACTTTTTGCGCCTGCCCGCGAGCGGGTTCTTCGCCTGGCGGATCATGATGGAGCGCAGCACGCCGTTGTGGTATGCGCTCGCCACGCGCTCGGTGACGTCGCGGCGGGTCTTGCCGCTGCCGTCGGACGCGAGAAAATCGTCCGCGAGAGCGGCTTTCTCCCCTTCCGTCTTTTTCTCGTAGTCGCTCTTATCCACGCCTATGCCGTCCAGGAAACGGGAAAAGGCGTCGCGGTAACGCGCGGTCACTTCGCGCAGCTTGACTTTTTTGATGAATTCCAGCACGGTGGACGCTCCGCGGCAGACGTCCTCCGTATAGTGCCGCTTTTCGCGGCGGTACAGCTCGGTGCGCTCGTAGTCCTCTTTTTCGTCGAAATCGGACGGCACTCCGCCCTTGCAGCGGATGAAATACCACAGTCTGTACATATTGGCGAGGTTGCCCGTATGCGGCGTGGCGGTGAGCAACAGGCAGTAAGTCATGCCCGCGGCTTTTTTGGTCTCCATGAGACTGCTCAGCATCTTCATCGCGCGGGCGTACCTGCCGCCCTCGGCGCAGAGATGATGAGCTTCGTCCACGACGATGACGTCGAAGAGATATTTGGTCGCGTTTTCCGGCCATGCGGCGAAGTCGTCCGTGCGCACGATCATGGGCTGCACGGGACGGTAGAAGGAGCCCGCGCGCTCGCACATCGGCTTTTCCGCGTCGGGATCCGCGCCCACGGGCATGAGAACGTCCTTTCCCATGCCGAACTGCTCTTCCATGACGTTCACCCAGGTGTCGTACACCTGCCCCGGAACGACGAGCAGCAGCGAATTGACCTTGCCGCGCACAGCGAGCTCGCTGAGCACGACGCCCGCTTCGTATGTCTTTCCGCTGCCCACGACGTCCGCGAGCAAGCCGAAACCGCGCAGCTCGCGTAAAAATGCGAGAGCCGCGCTGCGCTGGTGTTTGAGTATGATGTCCCCCGTGCCCTGCACTTCCTCGCGGCGGGCTATGCCGTACTCGCCGGTAGCGGGAGTCTTTTCGTATTTGGCGACGTCTATCCTGAGCGCGGAAAAATCGTCGTAGCGGTCGAGTTCTTCCGCCGCGCCGTTCATTTCCGCGAGCTCCGCCGTCATGCGCTTGACGGTGGACGTGTCGAAAGCGGACTGCTGGCGGCGAAGATCGCCCGACAGTTTGTCCGCGTCCGCCGCGACGCCCGTATTTTCCTCGGAGAGCACTCCGAATCTCTCTTTTCCGCCGTTGTCTCTCATTCCCTCTCCTATCCGGTGACCACGTCTATAACGTCGTCTATGCCCACGAATCCCACGCTTATCGCCGCCGCCGAGACCTCGAACACGCGTGTAAGGTCCGCGAAATAGTCGCGGCTGCCGTCGGGATCCGTCGGGTATTCCATATATCTTATCCTGATCTTCCTGCCGGAACCCCTCTCCGAATTGCCGATGTAAGGTCTCGCCTTGCCGTCCGGCGTTATCTTAACGCCTTCCACGCAGGATATCTTATAGCCTTCCGCCAGCTCCACGCGCGCGCCGCGGTAGTAGCACCTTATGCCTCCGCCGTCCGCGCCCGCTTCCGTTTTCAGGTTTATCGCCTTGGCTACCCGCCGCCTGTCCGCCGAGCCGTCTTCGCCTATGACGAGGTGAGGAGTGCCGTCGACGAGGAAGTCGGTGCCGCGCAGCCCGGGGAAAGAGCGGTCGGCTATATCCTTTCTCGTGATGATCGCGGAGAATATCTTTTCGTTCTTCACGCCCGTGCCGCCCACCGTGAACGTGCATTCGTAAGGGTACACCCTTTCCTCGTCCGCCAGCGGCATGCCGCGGTCCACGAACACCGCAAGGCAGGTCTTGGACTGCGCCGTCACCCACGTCCCGTAAGACAGCGCGATGACCGTGCGCACGTTGTAGTTTTTAAGCGAGACTATCGCTCCGCCCACCGCGGGCGCGTATACCGAGTCCTCGTTGCGGAGTATGGTGAAACCGTCGTCTTTTTCGCTGCCGTCCGAGTCCTCGGGATAAAATTTCAGCCCCGGGTGCTTTTTTGCCGCGCGCGCCTTGATATAGTCGACGAGCGCGTACGTTTCCGTCAGCCCGCCCGAAAGGAACACCTTCTTCACGCCGCGGTTGACGGGCCGCGAGAGTTCTTCGACGATATAGTCGCCTATCCGCTTCGCCACGCCGCCGTCGTCCGTTATGCCGACGCACTTTTCGAGGTCGCTCCTCGTCAGCTTGCGCTCGATATACAGGTCGCAGTTCACCGATACGGGCACTCCGTCCGCGAACGAGCCTTCGTCGCCGCCCGGAGCGGAAAGTATCACCTTCGCGGCTTTGATCTCCTTCATGAAAAGATAGAGCTTGGAGTGCAGCCACGTTTCGTTTATATGCCCGGGGTCGCCGTACGACGGATACCCCACCGCCTCCCGCCTGCCTATCGCAGAGCGCAGGAGATCGGCTATCGCGCCGTCCACGTCTATCCCGCCCACATGAAGCGGTTCGTTATGCCCGTCCACGCCGTCCACTACCGCCATGCCGCCCGTGAGCGACGCTTTGGCTACGGATACGCTCTCCTCGCCCATATCGAATATGAGCAGCGATTCGCCATCGCCGAGCATGCCCGTGCTGCATGCGTACATGCCGAGCGCTTTGGTGAAGCTGAGCACCTTGTCCGGCTTCGTGCCGAACGCCTCCGTCGCCAGGCGGGTGTATTCGTCTATATACGCCTTGTCCGCCGTCGCGGGGTACACGAGGGATATCTTGTATGTCTGTTTGCCGCCCTTCAGCCTGCCGAGCTTGGCAAGCTCGGCGATGTCGCGCTCTATTAGCGCGCGGACGTAAGCGAAATATCCCGCGCACACGCTCTCGGGCGTATATCCCGGAGCGGTAAAAGTCATGTCGCGGCGCACGCTCTCGCCGAAGTCCTCTGCGGCTTTGCGGCGCTCGGGAAAACGGAATTTGGGAAATTCGTTGCCCTCACGGTAATAACGCGCGTTGTTCTCCGCCGCACGGGCGCTCCCCTTCGCGGATAAAAGGGATATGAGCGCCTTGATCTTGACGACGCGCACGAACGCCTTTTCGCCGCCCATATCCACCTCGTCGCCGTACAGCCACTTGCCGGCAACCGTGTCGTAATAAGCGACCGCCGGCACTCCCACGCCGGTGGACCGCTTATCGTCTATCAACTTGCCGTACGAAGCGTCCTCGCCGTAAGCGTACGCGATCTTGAGCGTATCGCTGCCGAGGTCCAGCCCGACGCATACCGCATCTGCCATTTTTCCGCCTTTTCCTCCGCTGTTTGCTACATTGTAACACATTCCGCGTAAAAATGCAATAGTGTTACGCGCAATAGTCGCCGAATTTAACTGATTTTAATCTTTCATTCCGAAAAATTTTTGAGCAAATTTCATTTTGAAATTTGCTCAAAATATTTTTCGTCATGTCAGGCGCAAATCCGACCGCCTTTTCGGGCGGTTAGCACCGCGGCTGACCGAGCTGTTGCGGTACGGAACAAACATTTTTCATCGGAAGCCGGTCGGTTGCCGTCCGCTAGGATCGCGTTATCGGGGTGCCGCAGGGTCACCTAGTCGGCACCCGACCGCGGCACTTACGTGCCGCTCCGAGAGCCGCGCCTTCTCATCCGAAAATTCGGTCGTTTTGCTGCGAATTCCGTAATTACGGCTCCGTCGGTTTCTCTCAAAAAGCGGGCGCGCACGTCGGAGACGTCGCGCGTGGGATTTAATTCACGAGCGTTAAGCGAGTCCATAATGCCTCCACTAATTGGTTAGGGGAGGTGCCGAAGCGCAGAGCATTCCTCGGAATGCGAACGCAAGGCGGTAGGGTTAAGGGATGTTTGTGATAGGTATGGTGTGATATGATGCTCGTATATGTATGTTGCTTTTCTTAACCTCACCTGCTCGCTTCGCGAGCTTCCTCTCCTAACCCTCAGCCGAGCACCCGCAGGGTGCGAACGCCACCGAAGGTATCAGGAGAGGCTCAAGAAGTGTCCGCGCTCCGCGCGGGATATATCAAATGGGTGGGTGGGAGCGCGTAAGCGCGTGGGACTTCTTTCCTGTTCCTATGCGCATACGCCCCGCTTAACAGAATTCGAAGCGAAACCGCGAGATTTTCGGATGATAAGACGCGTTTTTCGGAGCGAACGGACGTGGAAGCGGTCGGCATAGGGATTCCCCATGCCGAC
>DXHS01000017.1 GCA_019113275.1 Candidatus Protoclostridium stercorigallinarum | reverse complement strand
CCGTCGGGAACGGGCGCGACGTTCTCATCTCCCGCGAAGAAACTTTCGAGAGCTTCATCGCGCGCGGGAGCGGTGCGCGCCGACTCGGCGGAAACGGATACGGTCTCACGTCTGCCCGCACGGCTGTTCTTCCACATCGCCCATACCGAGGGCGCAAGAAGCATTGCCGTGAATGCCGACGATACGAAACCGAATATCAGCGGCAGTCCTATCGCGACAAGTCCGGATACGGACATTATCGCGCCGATGACCGTCATAACGGCTACGGACACTACGCCCGTACCGCATATCGCGGATGTGCGCACCAAACTGTCGCGCACGGACGTGTTCGCGATCTCTTCGGGAGATGCCGTGCTGCCCGACCTGAGCGCTCCGCGCATAAGGTCGAAAGCGGGGATCTTCGTAACGAGCGAGAACGCCATTACCGCTATCACCGCGGCAAAGAACATTGCCGTCATTTCGACATGGAATATGCACATCAGCGCAAGCGTCATGAGCACGTCAAGCACTATGCCGCCCGCAAGGATGAGCGCGCTCGCAAGATCGTATCTTACGGAAAGATATATCAGCATGAGCGCAAGGAATATGAGCGCGCCGCATACCGCGGAGATCACCATCTCCGTGCCCATCGTCGCGTCTTCCCTCTCTCCGGGTACTACGTTCACTCCGAACGGATCGTCTGCGGAACGCACCTCGTCCTTGACCGCGGCGCAAAGCGCGTCAAGTATGCCGCTTTCGCCGTCTTCGCCGAACATCTCTTCGTCCGTATATCCGGGAGCGGTGAATACCACTTTGAGCTCCTTATCCGCACCGTCTTTGGCTACGAAGAACGAACGGACGGTCAGCCCGTCGACGTCCTGTTCTTTGAGCGCGGACGAATATTCGCCGGGAGCTTCGATCACTTTTCTTATCGTATCTTCATATCCGGGCTGCGACTCTTCGGTAAGCGCGGAACCGAGACGAACGTTCATCGTATAGCCGCCCGTAAGGTCGGTACCCGCGTTGAACACCGCGCCGTTGAACACTATGCCGTACACCACGCCGGCGACGATCGCCAGCACGAGCACGATGAGCGGCACCAGGAGCCACTTCTTTCTGTTTTGTACTACCCGCATATCGACGGAATGTATATCAAAGTTACTCACTTTTTGTCACCTCCGTCAAAGGATCCGAACAGCTCATCGAAATCGTCGCTCTTCGCATTTCCCGCGGGCTTGTCTTCCGAAGCGTCGCCCTCTTCTTCGCGAGGCTGCTCCGCATCCGGATCCACTTCCACGGCTATACCGTCTTCCGTAACGACGGCAGGCTTGCGCCTTTCGCGTTTAGGCTTGGGAACGTACTGTTCTTCGTTCGCTTCGTCGAAGCCGGGACGGCGCTTGAGCGCATACGGCTCGGGATCTTTGGAACCCCATATCGCCATCGTCCACTTGAGCATGAACCGCGTGACGATGAGCGAAGTGAACGCCGATATTATCGTACCTATAAGAAGGACGAGCCCGAACCCGGACACCGTACCCGTACCGAATATGAGCAGCATGAGCGCCGCCACCGCGGTGAGCACGTTGATGTCCGCGACGGGCGGGAGCGACTTTTTGACTCCCGTGAAGTACGCCGCAAGAACGGATTTACCGTTGCGGTATTCGTCCTTTATCTTTTCGAAAGTGATGATGTTGCCCGCGGTCATGAGCGCGAAAGCAAGCAAGACGCCCGCAATGCCCGACACGGAGAAAATCACCGGCGGGAACACCGCAAGTATGAATAGCGTGAGTACGGCAAATATCAGCGATGAGATACCCGCTACCATACCCATCATCCTGTAGAACGCACACATGAGCGCTATCGCAACGACGAGCACCGCCAGGCAGGACGCAAGACCTGCCGCACGAGCCGCAGCCGCGTCTTCCGCCGAAGTGACGCTGCAACTCACGAGCACGAGAGGCACGTCGAACGTACCGCTGAGTATACTGTTAGCAAGATCCTGAGCGGTCTCCGCGGTAAACGAACCGGTTATGGACATCTGTCCGCCCGTAAGCTCTTCGCCTATCTGTGCTGCCGAAATCGTACTTGTGACCTCGCCGCCAGACGTTTCGCAGATGATCATATAATCATCTATATGGCTTCTCGTCTCTTCCGCAAGTATGCGCTCGCCCTCTTCGTCGAACACGAGATTGACGGCATAGCCTTCCGCTCCGCCGACATATCCGGTATAAGCGTTATCTATGACGTCGCCCGTGAATATGAGCTCATCGTTGGACGAATACGCGCCGTCTTCCGAAATGTAGAACGCGAGTTCCGCGGAATCTTCGGTCGCGGTGAATATCTCGTCCGGATCGTAGACTTCGGGGACGCTCACTCTTACGCGCGAGGATCCTTCCCTGCTTATACGCGCGTCATCGTAATCCTGCTCGGAAAGCAGGCTCGCGAAACGAGAGAGTACGCCGTTCATATCCGAATCGTCGAGGTCTTCGCTCTTTGCTTCGTAAATTGCGGTGATACCGCCGCCGAGATCGATATCGTACTCCATGCCGCGCAGGAACCCGTTGAAGTTCCAGACATTGCCGCCCGGACTTTTGTACGGGAAACCGGCGAAGGAAGCAAACAAACCTATCGCCGTCGCCACGAGTACCAATATGAACTTGACAAGTGATGATCTTCTTTTCATTATCTGTTGACTTTGCCTTTATTAAGACACACTAACGTACCATAAAATTATATACAAATCGCCCGTTCAAGTCAAACGAATATATAATGATATCGGCAAATTTTTCATTAAAATTACACGCTTTTTTCTTCGCTTTCGATAGCCGCCACGGCAAGCGCACACTCCACGCGTTTCTTCATGAGCTCGCAGCCTATTTCGTAAGGCTTCGTTATCCCGCCCGCAAAGAATATGGAGTTCGCCGCGCATCCGCCGCTGCAATGATACTTCGCCCAGCATTCGTTGCACTTCTCTTTTTTCGTAAGATTGGTGGCGTTGAACATGCGCGGGAGTTTTTCGTCGAAAGTGCCGTCGTTGACATTTCCTATGACGTACTCGGGCAGCCCGTCGAAACGATGGCAGGGATAGATGCTGCCGTCGGGGGCGACCGCAAGATACTCGTCGCCCGCGTTGCACCCGACAAGGCGTTTCGCCGCGCAGGGCCCGTTATAGATATCGAGGTTGTAATGGAAGAACCCGAACTCCCTGCCCGACGCTCTGCGCCTGATATACTCGGCGGCAAGCAGCTCGTACTGCTCTTTGAGCGTTTCCATATGTTCCTCTTTGAGAGCGAGCGGATCGGAAGGATCGAGCACCACGGGTTCGAGAGAGACCTGTCCGAATCCGTAGTCGTTGAGAGCGAGCACGTCTTTCGCGAAGTCGAGGTTTGCCGCAGTGAACGTGCCGCGCACATAATAACTCTTGTCGCCGCGGCGCTCTACCAGCTTTTTCGCATTGGCGAGCACTCTGTCGAACGAGCCTTTGCCCGCCGCGTCTTTACGCACCCTGTCGTGCACTTCCTTCCTGCCGTCCACGCTTATGACGACGTTATACATCTCCCTGTTGAAATAGTCGATGAGTTCGTCGTTGAGCGCGAGCGCGTTGGTGGTTATCGTAAAGCGGAATTCCTTACCCGCCCGTTTCTCGACGGCGCGGGCATGCTCTATCGTCGAACGCACCGCGTCCATATCGAGCAACGGCTCTCCTCCGAAGAAATCCACTTCCAGCCTGCGGCGAGGTCCGCTGCGGGCGATAAGAAAGTCTATTGCGTTCTTCGCCGTCTCGGCGCTCATGAGATCCACTCCGCCGTGATACTGTCCGTCGCCGGCAAAGCAATACGTGCAGCGCAGATTGCACCCGTGAGCGATATTGAGGCAAAGCGCTTTGACTATCCCTTTATATACCGGCTCGGGATGTTTCGGTTCGGGCGAAAAAAGCACGCCGTCCGCGATGAGTTTGTCTATCTCGGCATTTATCTCTTCGTCGCCGTTAGAAAAATCTCCTCTTGCATCCGCAACAGGAGATATCCTTCTTTCTATCAGTTCGGCGGTGCGCTCGTCCGCTTCGAAGAACGACCCGCTCTCCACGTCGAGAACGAACCGACGACCGAGGCATTTATACACATGTACCATGCGGGATTATTTCTCTTCCTTTGCTTCGGGTCTGTTGGTCTTCTTCTGTTCGCAGGACTGGTTGCCTACCGTGCAGCTCGTCTTGCAAGCGGACTGGCAGCCCGTCTGGCACTCGCCGCATCCCGTGCCCTTGTCTTTGCAGATCGTGTTGGTCGCGATAACTTTAATGTGCTTCATATATATTCCTCCCGATGCCGCGAACGCGGCAGATATTTTTATTAAATTATACACGACTTTCGGATAAAATGCAAGTGAAATCGTTTCGCTTAAAGAAATTAGACGCTAATTTTTACGCGCGACCATTGCGACGATACCGCCTATAAGTCCTGCCGCCGTACCGAACGCGATGTTATTGAGCAGCGTGATGTCCCACGTAAAACCGCCGCCCATGACCGAGAACAGTACGAACGCGAGCGCCGAATACGTCAGTCCCGTTATTACGCCGCGCAGCCATCCGCTCCCCGGACGGCGAAGGGATATCACGCAGCCGAGGAACACGGCGAGCGTGCGTATCACCTGATTGATGACGGGAACGGCTCCCGTCGGGATATTGAAAAATTTTATCGCGAATGCCGCGATAAGCACGAACACCAGCGACAGCACAAGCGCGATCACGACCGCCTTGACGATCTCGAAAACATATCCTTTTCTTCCCGCAGTCGTTTCGGTTTCCGAACTCATAATAAAGACCTCCGCTTATTTTACTCTAAAATATGCGGAGGCCGATCTCGTTATTAATGGCGGTCAAAGGGATCCCTTGTATTATATTGGGATCATTTGTCCTTTTTGTTCGTTTTGCCGTCGTCCGTCGTTTCGGGCTTGGCTACGTCCGCCGCGATGACGGCGTTTTCCTTGCCCTCGGGCTGAGGAGGATTCTTCTGCGATATGACGCGGTAAAGCGCCTGTACGTCTACGGTAAGAGTGGTCTTTCTGCCCTCTTCGCCCGTCTCTATGATAAATTCCCTGCCCGCGGCGGAATTGCGTATCGCGATGATGTTGCCGATTATGCCGCCCACCGTTTCGATCACGTCGCCGGGGACGAGCGAATTGCGCTGCTCCTCGTTCTTTTTCGCCTGCTTCTTGCGCGAGATATTGGTAAAGATTATCATGCCTATCACGGCAAGCGCAACGACGCCTATTATGATATAGAGAGCGATATCCGTACCGGCAGGTCCGTCGCCGCCTTCGCTTTCGCTCGATGTAAGTACCCTTGTCAGAATGTCGATCATGGTCATATCTCCGTAAATTCGATTATGTCCATTATATAGCATATCAAGCGTATTGGCAAGCATTTTTCCGTCGACTAATGTAAAATATTGCAATGTACGTCGAAAATACTTCCCAGCCTGCGGTAATCGGCGTCGTAACCGAACCCGCCGAGAGCGATCTGCGACGGCGACAGATCTATCATCCCGCACAGAAGCTCGATAAACCCTTCGTACACTTTTTCCTCGCGCTCGCCGTCAGGATGAGTTTCCACCGAACGGTACTTGCCGTTAAAGCGATACACTTCCGCACGCGCTTCGTCGTTCTTGCCCGAGTCCACGAGAAAGCGAAGCAGATCGTAGAACGTCTTTTCGTCCGCAAGATATCCGCCGTGAGTGCGCGCAAGCTCGCACATCTCCTCCCAGCGCGAATGGAATTTGCGCATGCGGAAGAGTCTGAACCCTTCTATATCCAGCCTCCGCCCCACGGTAAGACACTCGCCGAGCATATCCTCTTCCGTTTCCCTGTCGAAACGCGTGAGCGCATGGACGAGAAGCTCGCGCGACTGCCTGCTCACCTTTATATCCCCGATACGGCGGCGGATGAAAGCCCGTTTGACGTCGCCGAGAAGTATCTTTCCTATCGCTCTTACCACGCGTTTCCTGACCGCATGCGCGGCTTTCTTTTCCGCGCCTATGCACAAATATGCCGTATCCCGTTCCATCGTACAAGCGCTCACCGCTTCCGCGTCGCGGCACACGTCGCGTTCTATCCTGCCCAGCCAATCGAAGGAAGCCGCATCGGCGCTGATAACAAGTTCATACATACTCCTTAATATTGTATGCACCGGCAAAGGTTTTACACACAACGCGGCTTGCGAAAATTGACAAATCGCCCGCAAAGAGAAAATATCTCGGAAAAACACGTTCAAACAGTTGCATTTTCCCCGACGATTTGATATATTATATAAGCGACTGCGAGATCGAACGTCGCGTCGGCATTACGGTACCATAGCCAAGTGGTAAGGCACGAGCCTGCAAAGCTCCGATTCCCCGGTTCAAATCCGGGTGGTACCTCCAATCGGCCCGAATGGCGAAATGGCAGACGCGACGGACTTAAAATCCGTTTGTGGCAACACAGTGTCGGTTCAAGTCCGACTTCGGGCACCAGACCCGAGGCACTCGCGCTCTCGCAAACATGAACGGTACGCTTTGAAGCGTACCGTTTTGTCATTGCCGATCAAGAGACAAAACAAGCCGACCGCAAGGTTTTCCTGCGGTCGGCAATCGATTTCGCGCAACATACATTCGTCGACTTTCTTTTCGGAGCCGCCGTGCTTTCGACCAGTCATGCAACTATTTCGTGGCTCGCTCCCTCGCACGTCATGTCAAGCAAGACTTTTCCGCCGTCCGTAAACACATAGCGCGCTTTTCCCGAAGCGGTTTCGTTTATCGTGCGGGACATACCGCCGTGCAACGGCGCGGCAAGAGCGCTCGCTCCGCCGTCTTCCGCAGGCGTTATCTCCAAAGCATATCTGCCGCGTGCGATCTTTATTTTATCTTCGGTAACGTTCGCCCGGGCAAAGTTATACGTTGCGAGCCGATACTCTCTGCCGCCCGTATGAACGGAGCATATCACGCCCGAAAACTTTAACCCGAGATAAGGTATCTTTGCGACCGCAGCCATGACGGAAGATCCCCCGTCCGTACCCTGCGTCCAGAAATATTCGGACGGGAATGAGCGCCCGAGATCCTTTTCGATATATCCCGTACCGCCGTCCAAGGAATACTCCCTGCCGTCCACAACGATGTGTCCGGAAAGCGCATGTTTCAAAGAGAGCACCCCGTGCTTGCATTCCATAAACGGAAAAGACGCGAACGGTCCCATGATATCGCGGGTCGGCGGGACAAAGTCGCCGAAACGCACTTCCCCGCGCACGGTATGCCCGTCATGCGATACGTCCGCCCGCAACCCCGAGCTGTCGGCTTCCATGCCTCCGAGCCGCACCGAGAACGTATCTTCGCGCGCCGAAAATTCGGAAACATCGTATCTTATCCCGAAACCGTATTCTCCCGCAAATTGCAGCATCGCATACCTTTTGCCCTTCTCGTCCGCATGATAAGAGAGTATGAACGCCATCGCCTTCCCCTCTTTGCTCACGAGTTTGATATACCAGCCTTCGAAGTACCCGCGCTTTTTGTATCTGCCGCAGAAGTACGGCAGCACGGCGTTGCCGTAAACTATCCTGCCGATAAGCCAAAGTACGACGGTGAGCGCAAGGAAGACCATAACGAATACGTTCGCGGCAACGGGAAGCCGCAGCACGAATATCGCGATGTCCGCCGCCGTCGTATACACGATAAGCGGCAACCCGAAATTAAGCAGTCCGCCGCTGCGGTAAAACAGCGAAAGCATATAAGCGAACGCAACTACAAGCAACAGTGCGGTAACGATCTCGATCACTACAAATGCCGTTTCCGCGTCTCCGAGATCGGCGCTGTACACTACCGGTATCGCCATGGAAAAGCACACGATATAAAGGTACGACACGGCAAGGCGCATCCTGCTTATGCCCGGGCGGCAAAGCATACCCGCTTCGATAGTGCGCATCAGCATAGAGAGCAACAAAAAACCGTAAGAAACGAACTGCACGCCGAGAAGAGTGAACTCGGTATGCGCCATGCCGCCTATGAGCAGCAGCCCGGCGGTGATCGCCATGTTCCCGTGATCGAGGCGGATTTTGTCCGCTTCCGACCGCGTGAATAAATAACGGAATACATACCCGTTCAAAGCGATCGCGGTAACGAGCGACGACACAAGAGCAAAGACCGTCGCTATATGCGCATACCACTGAGCTATGTCTCCCCTCAGGCAGAACGGTTCGTCCGCGGTAAATCCCATGACGACCGCGACAGTGCGTTCGGCGAACAGCACTGCAAGGTACAGTGCATAAAACAGTATGACGAGATACCCGAGTACTTTCGTCATGCGTTCTTTTTTTATTTTCTGCATTCCCGCCTCCCCGTTAATCGGCAAGCCCGGCAGGATACCGGGCTGCTCTTACGGATATTTGCCTTTTATACTATTTATATACCCGTCAGACGTTTATCGCCGTTTCTTTGTCGGAGATCTTTTCGCTGCGAAGGATGGGCACGATATGCTCGCCGATGAACTCTTCGGTCTGCGCCTCCGCTCTGCCGATGAAATTCTTCGGATCCATTATGCGGTCGATATGATCCCATACGGGAGCGAAAGCCTTGTCCTTTTTGATACGGGATATGAGATCGTTCTCGCCGCCGTCCTGCTTGACCACTTTTCCCGCGTCCATCGAATGACGGCGAATGAGTTCGTGCAGTTCCTGACGGTCGCCGCCCGCTTTGACGCATTCCATGAGGATGGTCTCGGTCGCCATGAACGGAAGCTCCGCGGCGATGTGTTTTGCGATGACTTTGTCGTACACCACCATGCCACCCGCGATGTTCACATAGAGATTGAGTATGCCGTCGATCGCGAGGAACGCCTGAGGGATGGTGATACGCTTGTTCGCGCTGTCGTCGAGAGTACGCTCGAACCACTGCGTGGAAGCGGTTATCGCCTCGTTTTCGGGCAGCGTTATGACGTACCGTGCAAGCGCGCACATGCGTTCGCTGCGCATGGGGTTGCGCTTGTAAGCCATTGCGGACGAACCTATCTGATGCTTTTCGAAAGGCTCTTCCATCTCCTTCATGTTCTGAAGGATACGGAGATCGTTGGCGAATTTGTACGCGCTCTGGGCAATGCGCGAGAGCACAGAAAGGATGTTGTAATCCAGCTTGCGAGTATACGTCTGTCCCGAGACCGCGAACGCCGACTTGAAGCCCATTTTCTCCACGACGTATTTTTCCAGAGCCTTGACTTTTTCGCCGTCGCCGTCGAACAGCGTCATGAAGCTCGCCTGCGTACCCGTAGTACCTTTGACTCCGCGGAGTTTGAGCCCTGCGATGAGCGCGGTAATATCCTCATAATCCATCATGAGATCCTGCAACCACAGGCAGGCGCGCTTTCCGACGGTCGTGAGCTGCGCGGGCTGGAGATGAGTAAAGCCCAACGTGGGCATTCCTTTGTATTCGAGAGCGAACGCGGACAGCTTCTTCATCACCTGGAGAAGTTTGCCTTTAACAAGCTCGAGCGCCTCGCGCATGAGTATGACTTCAGCATTATCCGTCACATAGCAACTCGTGGCACCGAGATGTATTATGGGCATCGCCGCGGGAGCCAGCTGCCCGAACGCGTAAACGTGCGCCATGACGTCGTGACGGACTTCCTTCTCTCGGGCGGCAGCCACATCGTAATTTATATCCGAAACGTGCGCCTTCATCTGCGCTATCTGTTCGTCCGTGATGTCGAGCCCGAGTTTCTTCTCGCCCTCGGCAAGCGCGATCCACAATTTTCTCCATGTAGTGAACCGATTGTCGTCGGAGAACACGCGCGCCATCTCTTTGGACGCATATCTCGTGATAAGGGGATTTTCGTAAGTGTCTTTCATTTATCGCTCCCTGCCGCGAAAAAATCTGCCGCGGTCTTGTAAAATATATTTTCGATATCTTTTTCCGTCAGCCCCGCCGCCGCGAGGTCTTCCGCCAAATACCCGAAATCGGAGTAACGCTCCATCCCTCGGGGATAGTATGCCGAACCGAAAAAGTCCGTTCCTATCGCCACATGCTCCGAACCGACGACGGCACAAAAATGCGCGATATGTTCGGCGTACTTTTCTCTGCCGCAGTTTTCGCCGTAACGAAGACCGGGACAAAGAAAGTTCGGCACTGCCATAACGCCTATCATACCGCCCGCCTCGGCTATGCTTTCCGCCATACCGTCCGTGGCGCAGCGAAGCCGATCGCATAACGCGCGTGACGCGGTGTGCGAGCACAACACGCGGCAGCCGCAGGACTTCGCCTTTGCGAGAGCTCCGGCGAACGCCGTATCCGACAGATGCGCAAGATCGAGCGCGGCTCCGCAATCTGCGATGAGCTCTATCGCCCGTTCGCCTTTGTCGGTAAGCGGTGTTTCTCTGCCGCAGCCGCCGGCAAATATGTTTTCGCCGTTCCATGTGAGCGATACATATGCGGGCATGATACGGAACAGAAGTTCTCGAAGCCCGCTCTCCGTCCCGGGATATACGCTGCCGATATCCTCTATCCCGAGCCGCAGTCGGATATCCGTCCGCGGCGGTACAAAGCGAGAAAGCGAGCGGTCGGACGGAGAAAGCTCCGTCGTCCATACGGCAAAGACCGCGTCGGTCAGTCCGTCCGCCGAGTAATCGGCGAGTGTCTTCGGCATATCCTCGGGAAGGCAAGCCGTAAGGAGATCGTTATGAAGATCGAACAGCATAACGTTATTTATGACATGGCTTTGAGATCGGTGTTCAGACAGCCGTATATCTCGGCGAGAGACGCGAACTTGGGCACGCTCTCTATGTCTTCCAGCTTATAACCGAAGAGATAAAGAAGCCCGTCCGCCGCCTGCTTGCCCGCGCGCAGAAGACGTATCCTTTCGCTCTGCCTG
The DNA here is from genome assembly GCA_019113275.1 of Candidatus Protoclostridium stercorigallinarum. GTDB lineage: Bacteria > Bacillota > Clostridia > Christensenellales > Pumilibacteraceae > Protoclostridium > Protoclostridium stercorigallinarum. The sequence goes on along the minus strand of DXHS01000017.1, from coordinate 10,482 downwards.
CGCGAAGTGTACGGGACTATGCGTGTGAGCGCCGCGGCGCTCGCGCATACCAGACCGTAAAGCAAATTGCGGTAATGGAAATACTGCTTGTTCTTTCCGAGGCGCGCGGCGTCTATCTCGCGGCGCATGCGCGGTTCTTCGTCGTTATAGCGGTAACGCACGCAATCGCATACGGCGGAATAGAGCTTTTCCAGCTGCACGTCGAGAAGAGGTCTGTTTATCGTTTCCAGCTCGCCGATAAGCGCGTTCAGCTTGCGCGAGAACTCGGAAAGCGAAGCGAGATCCATGGCGGAAACTTCCGCATAGCCGTCTATCCCGAGCGTGGTGCGCGGCAGGAGCAGCTGCACGGCAAACGCAAAAGCGTCCGTTATAAGAGCTTCTTCCTCTTTGCCGCCCGTCTTTCCTCCGGGGCAAACGAATATCGTATTGTAAGTATAATCGAATGCGGAACGGCAGCGGTATATCATATCGTCGAACGGCTTACCTTTGGTGGTGAGCTGTTTGCGCGCGTCCGTTCTGTTCACCGCCGTATATTCGGCTATCGCTTTTTTCGCGATCTCGTTATACGCGCGGTTGTCCGCATATACCGCGTCGCAACCGCCTACGTTATAACCGGGACGAACGGAACGGGCGAAGTGTATGAAGACCCCGTAGAGCGCCTTGGCTTCGCCGCATATCTGTTCGGAAGGTTCGCTGAGCACGTCCCCGACGGATATAAAAGACACCGCCTTCTGCAAGGCTTTTATCACGACTTCGCATACCGAAACGGCATGTCCGCCGACCTCGGGATCGTCAAGCAGTGCAACATCGCGGTCGAGCATCGTAAGACGGCGGCACTCGCGTCCCATCGCGATGTATTCCGCGCGCGCACGGTCGATATCCTCCGGCTTTGAGTATATCGCGCCTATGGTATCGTAAAGCGCGCCGAGGAGCGCCTCCGCCTCGGAAAACGCATGAAGAAGAAATCCGCGCTTGACGCTCTGCGGCTGGCTCGTCAGCTTCATCTTCGCCACGGGCTCGGTCAGCATATCCATGATGAACTCGGCGCCGCAAAGTTTGCCTTCCTGACGTTTTCTGCGGATATCCGACAGGCGGCGGAAATAATCGGCGAAGAAATTGTTCCTGTCCGCCGCGCACACTCTTTCGAAATACATGCACGCCATAGCGTAATCGCCGGCGTTGAAATACCCGTGCGCCGTAGCATAATCAGATCTCGCCTGTTCGACGTTCACAACATTGCCTTCGGCGGCAAGTCCGGAGCGAGTGAGCGGCTCACCGCAATACGGACAGTAAAACGTCTCGTCCTTACATTCCGTAAAAATGCTCCTGCCGCACTTGCTGCATATTGCATGAAAAGCAGCCATACGCTTCTCCTCCGTCGTCTTCCGTATACGCCCATTATACTACATCGACCGCCGTTTGTAAAGGGATTGGCGGAAAGTCTCGCTGACGAAGAGCTTACGGAAGACAGGTACGACAAAAAGATAAGCCCGAACGACAAAGATAAAGACCCTGTGCGGGAAAGCCGCACAGGGTCGACGCATATCATATTATTACTTCTTGACTTCGAGGTCTTTGAGAAGGTCTGCGAAGGGATTGTTGCCTGCGTCTTCGCTCCACTCGGCTTCGCCGGATTCTTTCTCCGCGTCTCTCTTGCGGGGAGCACGGGGCTTGGACTCCTTCTTCTCGCCTCTCGGAGCTCTCTCCTCGGGAGCGAGCTCGGGCATGCAAGCCTTGGCGCTGAGCGTGATCTTCTTCGCTTCGGAATCCACGGCCAGCACTTTGACCTCTACCTCGTCGCCCACCTTGTAGATGTCGTTGATGTTCTTGACATAGGTGTTGCTCGCTTCGGAAACATGCACGAGACCTTCGACGCCCGGCTCCACTTCCACAAACGCGCCGAACGGCATGATGGAAGTGATCTTGCCCGTGAACGTCGAGCCTACGGGATGATTCTCGATGGCGACGTCGAACGGATGCTTCTGGAGCTGCTTGTATCCGAGGGATACCTTGCCCTTCTCACGATCCGCCTTGAGCACGACGAAGTCGTACTTCTTACCCACTTTGAGTATATCTTCGATGGACTTGAACTTGACCCACGAAATATCGCTGATATGAACAAGGCAGTCATAACCGTCCACGCTGACGAAAGCGCCGAACTTGCTGATGCTCTTGACCTTGCCGTTGACGATGACGCCGGGAACGACGTTCGCCCAGAAGATCTCCTCTCTCTCTTTGCGTTCGCGCTCGATGATGACCTTCTGGCTCGCTACTATACGCTTCTTCTCGTCGTTGATCTCGAGACGCTCGAGACGGAGCGTTTTGCCCACATAAGGCTTGAGGTCGCTGACGTATCTCTCTTTGATCTGAGACGCGGGGATGAATACCGTGTAAGTACCGAGCTTGCCGAGAAGTCCGCCGCCCTTTTTCTTGGCAACGTCGCGCTCGACTGCTCTGTCGATCTTGAGTTCGAATTCCTGTCCGTCACGGATGGTGTCGACGACTTTGTCGCCTTCCTTGATCTCGTCGACGGCTTTTTTGGAGAAACGGTATACGCCGTCTTCCGTTCTGCTCGCAAGAAGTTTGACTTCGAGCTCCGTATCCGCGGGATAATCCGCAGGATCGTACGTACCATCCAACGTGGCTTCCTCCGCGGATATAAAGCCGTCCACTTTGGAATTGAAAGCTACGGTGATACCCTTTTCGTCCGCGGATATTACCTTGACCTTCATGATTTTGCCGCTGCTCAGTTTGCCGCTTGTTTCATCGGCGTCGACCGCCTGCAAGAACTCCTCATTCGTTGCTACGGTGAAGTTGTTGTCCATGTATCGAATTACCTCCGTTATCGACTCCTCGGGAGCCGATGCGCCGGCGACGATCCCTATCTTATCGTCGGCATTAAATTTTATTGCAGTCAGATCCTCTGCCGAACCGATAAGAAAAGCGGTACAATGTTTCGCACATATCTCTTTCAGTTTCAACGTGTTGGAACTTTCGGCGTCTCCGATGACGAGTACCTTATCGCACACGCGCGATAATTCCTCCGCCTCTCTTTGGCGCTCTTGAGTAGTATAACAAATTGTGTCAAATATTTCAACTGTTTTTAATCCTTCTTTCGCAAATTTATCCGCTATATTTGCAAATTTTTTTGCGGAAGCGGTCGTTTGCGCGACAAGACACAGTTTTTCCGTGCGTAAAAGCGAATCGGGTATCTCGTTTTCGTCGTTTATTACCGTTGCGGTATATCCGCACACGGAATTTATGCCCACCACTTCGGGGTGGTCTTTTTTGCCGAATATCGCGATCGCATATCCCTTAGCGTGCATATCGGCGACTATACCGCGCGTGCGTTTGACGAACGGACATGTAGCGTCCACGACCTCCAGCCCGAGGTCACGGGCGCGTTCGATCTCCTCGACGGGAGCGCCGTGGGAACGTATGACGAGCACCGATCCCGGCTCCGCCTCACCGACGTCGCCTACCGCATGTATGCCCTTGCTTTCCAGCGACCCCACGATACGCGAATTGTGGATAAGCTTACCGTAAGTATATACGCGGCGGTCGCCGTAATCCTCGCCGGCGAGCGATATGGAGCGTTTTACGCCGTAACAAAAACCGAGATGTTTTGCCCTCAAAATGTCCAAATCATTTCTCCGTTCCGCCCTCGCGCTTCTTCCGTGCGGCAAGCTCGGCGCGCTTTTTTGCCGCGCGCTGTTTCTTTTCCTCCGCTTTGCGCTGCTTTTCCTGTTTGCGGAACTCCTTCTTTCTCGCTTTGATGCGTTTCTTTTCGGCGCGCAGCTCTTTGCCGTAACGCTTTTCGCGCATGACTCCGGCAAGATATTCCTTTGCTTCTTCCATGCCTTTGCCTATCATTTCCGCAAGCTCGCCCAATTTCTCGGACGTGAGCGGACCGCTCACCATGGACGAAAGGTCTATGGGCTTGCCTATATACATGTAAGTGCGGCGGAAGAACCTGGGACGGCGGTATATGTATACCGGAAGAACGGGCGCGTTGCCGCGAACGGAAAACATCGCCGCTCCGTGCTTGACTTTGAGCATGGATTCGTCACCTGCATCCTTGTTGCGCGTACCTTCGGGGAATATGCCGAGAACTTCCCCGCGCCTGAGCAGTCCCACGACGCGGCGTATAGTAGACAGATCGATATTCTCGCGGTCAACACCCACCACGCCGAGACGCGGTAGCAGCCAACGGAAAAAGGCGCTGTTGTAAAACTCCTCTTTGGCGATAAAATGCCAATACATCGGAATGGAAGAAAACGCCGCGGGCGCGTCCAGCATGCTGCGGTGATTGAAAGAAAGGATATAACCGCCCTTTTCGGGGAGGTTCTCCATGCCGAGAGCCCTGCCCGGAAGCATGAGCTTTAGCAGCGGATAAAGCATCCCTTTAAGAAAAGCGAACCATGCGCGATAATTGCACTTCTTGTCTATCGCCTTTCTGTATTTTTCGTTTTTGAGTATCCCGCTCATTTTCTTATATATCCGATCATCCTTTCCGCGACTTCGTCCGCGGACATATCGTCAGAATTTATTTCTATGGCGTCGTCCGCCTTGCGAAGAGGCGCGACGGGTCTGTTCGTGTCGCGCTCGTCGCGCGCGACGATATCCTCCCGCACTTTTTCTAAAGTGACGGACTGCCCTTTGTTTTTAAGCTCTTCGTAACGGCGTTTCGCTCTGTTGTCAACGGACGCGGTGAGAAAAAACTTGTACTCGGCGTCGGGCAGCACGCATGTACCTATATCCCTGCCGTCCAGCACGCATGACGCCTCGGACGCCGCCTTGCGCTGCATACCGAGCAGCGCGCGCCTTACGCTCGGCAAAGCGCTGAAACGGCTGCCGTATTCGGAAACCCCGCCGAGACGTATGGCTTCGGTAACGTCCTCGCCGTCGAGATATACTTTCTGCAAGCCGTTCTCGAACCTTACGGATACGTCCGTGTCTTCCAGCAACGCGGCGACTTTTTCGTCGTTTTCATCCCAGCCGCAGCGCATCGCTTTCAGCCCTACCGCACGGTACAGCGCGCCGGTATCGAGGTACATTATCCCGAGCCGCCCGGCGAGGATTTTCGCCACCGTACTTTTGCCCGCGCCGCTCGGTCCGTCTATGGCTATGTTATATACCTTCATCCGCGAACTCCCTGCGCAGCACGCGCGCGCCTTCCATATAGACGTGTTTTGCTTCCGCTCCGTCGTCGTCCGTGCAGACGGTGACGAGCATCCGTATGCACATTGGCAGAGCCCCGTCTATATCCGGTTCGACGCAGGAAAACAGCGGCGCGTCCAGCACGCCCGACTCCCTTACCGCTTTTGCCGGATAGGACGCGGTTATATCCTTGGTCGTGGAGATCGCGATACTGACCGCGCCGCCGAGACCGTTCTTTTCCTTTATCCTTTTTATGAGCGCGACGGACTTTGCGGATATCTCTTCCTCCGTATTTGCGTCAACGGTCGTCGCTCCTCTTATAGCGTAAACTTTCACTGTTGCCTCCCCGCCGCAAGACCGGCGCTCCTGCCCGTAGCGAATGCGCATTGCAGGTTATACCCGCCCGTCAGAGCATCCACATCCAATACTTCCCCCGCAAAATACAAGCCTTTGACCAGCTTGCTCTCCATCGTGCGCGGATCCACTTCTTTGAGTTCCACTCCGCCCGAAGTTATTATCGCCCGCTCTATATCGTCGACTTTCAGTGTGGAAAACGTGAGGTTCTTCACGCAGTAGCCGAGAGCGAAACGCTGCTCACGCTTTATCGAATTGCCTTTCACGCTCCCGGGCACGCCGCTCTGTTCAAGGACGTAAGGTATCAGCGCTTTGGGCATGAGCGAAGAAAGTATGTTCGCGAGATCCTTGTTCCGCATCTCGCCGAAGTCGCTCGTAAGGCGTTCGTCCAGCGTCTCGGGAGAAAGCGCGGGCTTGAGATCCACGACGAGCCTTCCTCCCGAAAGATCCAGCCTGTTCGTCTTGCTCGACAAAGTTAGTATTATCGGACCGCTCACACCGTCGTCGGTGAACAGCATCTCGCCGAACTCGGAATACTCCTTCCCGCACGCTTTTACCGTCGCCCGTACATTACGCAGACTGAGCCCGCGTAAAGGAAAAACATTGTCGCGCAGTACTATCGCCGAAAGCGCGGGCACGGGCGGGACTATCGTATGCCCGAACGACGCGGCTATCTTATAGCCGTCTCCCGTGCTGCCCGTAGACGGATAGCTTTTGCCGCCCGTAGCGACGATGAGCCTGTCGAAAACATATTCACCGTTATCCGTGCTCACGAGGAATTTATCGTCCTGCTTTGTCACGCATAGTACCCGCGTATCGAGCACTATTTTCGCGCCGTTATCCTCCGCGAGGCGCACGAGCGCTTTTATCACGTCGCTCGACTTATCGCTCGCCGGGAACACACGGCAGCCGCGCTCCGTTTTGAGCCGCAGTCCCGTGCCGCTCACGAGTTCCATGAGCGCGGGCGGAGGAAATGCGGTAAGCGAGCTCATCATGAATTTTTCTCCGCGTACTATATTCGGAAAAAACTCGTACAGTGCGCGGTTGTTGGTGAGATTACATCTGCCCTTACCCGTTATGTACAGCTTTTTTCCCGCTTTTTCGTTGCGTTCGAGCACGGTGACGTCTCCGCGGCAGAACGCCGCCGCCATCAGTCCCGCGGCTCCGCAGCCTATGATGCCCACTTTCACAGCGTAAGATCCTCTTTGAGCTTTTCCAATACTTTATAGTCGTTCATATCCAACGTGACCGGCGATACGGTAACGAAGCCGCGCCGCACGAGCGACACGTCCGTATCCGTGCCCGATTCGTCGTCCAAAGGCTCGCCGCCTATCTGGAGCAATCCTTCGCCCACCTCGTAAAATCTGTCCGTATACCTGTTCCTGCCGACGGGCACGACAGCCACGCCGCGGTGAGGGACGGACGGATAATTTATGTTGAGCGCGGTATAATCGGGAAGATCCGCCGTCATGAGAGCGTCGAGACTGCGGCAAAGCATGTCCGCCGCCATGGCATAGCCTTCGAGGAACGTCCTGTCCACGTTGCTTATCGCCACCGAACGCACTCCCATATACGCGCCCTCGAGAGCCGCGCTCACCGTACCGCTGTAAATGACGTCGCTGCCTACGTTGGACCCTTCGTTGATACCCGAAAGCACGAGATCGGGCAGACGGTCGCGCATGAAATACAGCACCGCGAGCTTCACGCAATCCGCGGGCATGCCGTCCACCGCTATGCGGCAGGCGCAGCGATGCGGCGCGAGTTCCTTGTACGGCAGCGGAGAATGCACGGATATGCCATGTCCCGCGGCGGATCTTTGCGCCACGGGAGCTATGACATGAACTTCGTGCTTTTCACACAGCGCTTCCGTCAGGGAGCGCAGACCTACGGATTCTATGCCGTCGTCGTTGGTAACGAGTATCCTCATACGGGATGTACTTTGTCTTTATCGTCGAACACGGACATATCCACGCCGTGCTTGCGCGCATAACGCGCCTTGAAGAAAGGCATGGACACCTGAGGGAAGAGCGCGTATGTGAGCACGTCTTCTTCCTGCTCGTAATACATGCCGAGCTCGTCGCGCAGCTTATCCAGCTCGGGCGGAAGATCGTGAGGGCTGTACTTGATGGGTTTGTCGTCGCCGAGGATCTTCTTGATCACCTCTTCAGACGGCGGTACGGGCAGCTTGCCGTACTCTCCGCGAGCCATGCCCTTGGTCTCCTTCGTGACCATCTTGTACCTCTCGCCCATGATGACGTTGAGGACCGCTTGCGTACCTACGATCTGGCTGGACGGAGTGACGAGAGGAGGATAACCGAGATCCGCTCTCACCCTCGGGACTTCCTGCAGCACTTCTTCGAGCTTCTCGCTCTTTCCCTGCTCTTTGAGCTGGTTGATGAGGTTGGAAAGCATACCGCCCGGCACCTGGTAGATGAGCGCGTTGACGTCCACTTTGAGGACTTTGTCGCTGAGGTAGCCGTCCGCTTTGAGCCTGTCCGCCACTCCGCGGAAATATACGGTGAGCTCGTTGAGCTTTTTAAGATCGATGCCCGTATCGTAATCCGTGCCTTTGAGCGTCGCAACGAGAGGCTCGGTCGCAGGCTGGCTCGTACCGTTGCCGAGGGGCGAAAGCGCGGTATCCACGATGTCGCAACCCGCCTCGATCGCCTTGAGGTTGGTCATATCGCCTATGCCCGCCGTGTTGTGCGTGTGAAGATGTATGGGCATGTCCACTTCGTCCTTGAGCTTTTTGACGAGGTCGTAAGCGTCGTAAGGAAGAAGCAGGTTCGCCATATCCTTTATGCAAAGTATATCCGCGCCCATCGCCTTGAACTCTTTGGCGAGCTTGACGTAATAATCCATCGAATACACTGGACCCGTCGTATACGAGATAGCCGCCTCGACGGTACCGCCGAATTCCTTCGTCGCGGTTATAGCCGTTTCGAGGTTATGCGGATCGTTGAGCGCGTCGAATATACGCAGCACGTCGATACCGTTTTTCACGGTGAGCTCGCAGAACTTACGCACGACGTCGTCGCTGTAATGACGGTAACCGAGAAGGTTCTGTCCGCGCAGGAGCATCTGCAGCTTGGTATTGGGTATCGCTTTACGCAGAGCGCGCAGCCTGTCCCACGGATCCTCGCCGAGGAAACGTATGCAGGAGTCGAACGTAGCGCCGCCCCACGCTTCGAGTGCGTAGTACCCTATCTTATCCAGTTTGTCCGCAACGGGAAGCATCTCGTCCAGCCTCATTCTCGTGGCTGCCTGCGACTGATGCGCGTCGCGGAGGATGGTCTCCATTATTTTTACAGGTCTTTTAGCCATAATAAATCTCCTTGGATCAACCGAAGAACGCTATGAGTATGCCCGCCGCGACAGCCGAGCCGATGACGCCTGCGACGTTGGGTCCCATGGCGTGCATGAGCAGGTAGTTATCCGGCACATACTGCTGCCCCACTTTCTGCGACACGCGCGCCGCCATCGGAACGGCGGAAACGCCTGCGCTGCCTATGAGCGGGTTTATCTTTTCCTTGAGGAACAGGTTCATGAACTTGGCGATGAGCACGCCGCCTACCGTACCGAAAGCGAACGCCGCAAGTCCGAGACCGATGATCTCCAGCGTGGTGACCTGCAGGAATATCGAAGCCGTGGCTTTGAATCCCACGCAGGAGCCGAGAAGTATCGTGACGACATTGCAGAGCCCGTTGCTCGCGGTATCCGCGAGACGTCCGGTCACGCCGCTCTCTTTGAGCAGGTTGCCGAGCATCAGCATACCGAGAAGAGGCAGAGAGGACGGCAGGAACAGTCCGCAGAGCACGATGACGACTATCGGGAAGATGATCTTCTCGCGCTTGGACACGTTGCGCATCTGCTTCATGCGGATGCAGCGCTCTTTCTTCGTCGTGAGCAGTTTCATGATGGGAGGCTGTATCGCGGGGATGAGCGCCATATACGAATATGCCGCTATCGCTATCGCGGACAGATGTCCGCCCTCTCCCGCTTCGCCCATCGTAGTCGCGACGTATATAGCGGTAGGACCGTCCGCGCCGCCGATGATGGCGACGGCGGAAGCGAGCTGCTCGTCGTTACCGAAGATGAAGTATCCGGCAAACAGAGTGACGAATATGCCGAGCTGAGCTCCCGCGCCCATGATAAGGCTCTTCGGGTTCGCGATCAACGGACCGAAATCCGTCATAGCGCCTATCGCCAGGAATATGAGCGGAGGATAAATGACCCACTCGACGCCTTTGGACAGATAATAGAACAATCCGCCCGATTCGACAAGCGACGAAGAAACATTGCCCTCTATCTCGTATACGGGCGCTTTCATCAGCTCGTCGTATGCTCCGGGGATGTTCGCCATCATAACGCCGAACGCGATGGGTACGAGAAGCAGCGGCTCGAACCCTCTCGCTATCGCAAGATAGAAGAGGACGAACGAGACTAGCAGCATCACATAGTTCGCGAACGGGAACGGCAGCGAATCATCCATGGACGCCGCGAATCCCGTAGACTCGAGCAATTTCATCATGCTCTCGCCGAGATTCTGCAGACCGTCCGTTGCTGCGGAAGGAATGACCATGACAGTACCCTCCGCCTGTTATTTTATATATGCGAGCACGGCGTCCGTCTCTACGTTCGCGCCTACTTCCACGGCATAGGTGATAACGCCGTCCGCGGTAGCCACGATATCGTTTTCCATTTTCATCGCCTCGAGCACGACCACGGGCTGACCCGCCTTGACGGCGGCGCCGTTGACGAACGCGAGCTTGCGTACCACGCCGGGCATGGGCGACTTGACGGGAGTACCGCCCGCGGGAGCCGCGGGTGCGGGAGCCGCCGCGGTAGCCGCAGGTGCGGCTGCGGGAGCGGCTACGGGTGCGGACGCACCGGTCTCCTCCACTTCCACGCTGTATGTTTTACCGTTTACGGTCACATTGAATTTACGCATTTTTCCTTTCCTCCGTT
>DXHS01000016.1 GCA_019113275.1 Candidatus Protoclostridium stercorigallinarum | reverse complement strand
GAAGTACGCAGCGCGAGCATGAGCGTCTCTTCCGCCGCCTCATCGCCGTGAGGATCGATATACCGCCGTTCCGTAATGCCTTCACCATTGATGTACGCCCGGATATCGTTCGTCACAGCAAAGCGTTCGTTGCGGAAAAACGAATGAGCGGAAGCGCCGAAACCTATATATTCCCCGCGCGTCCAATATCTCATGTTGTGTCGGCATTCGCGCCCCGGGAGCGCGAAATTACTTACTTCGTAACCGCGGTATCCGCGACCCGTCAGCATGCCGCGCGCCAGCGAATACAAGTCCGCGGCAAAATCCTCGTCTGGCGCATATCCGCTTGCGGCAAGCGGCGTTCTCTCTTCCACTTTGAGAGAGTATACCGATACATGACCGAACTTTCTTTCGGTCAACAGTTCAACGGCTTCGGAAACGTCGCGCTCCGTCTGGTCGGGCAGCGCGAGCATTATATCCGCCGAAACGTTTGAAAAATATTTTTGCGCGATATCCGCGGCTTTCAGAAAATCTGACCGAGAGTGCAGTCTGCCTATTTTTGCGAGCAAGCTATCAGTAGCCGATTGCAGCCCCATGCTTACTCTGTTTATTCCCGCGGCGGCATAGATCGCGGCTTTATCCTCGGTAAGCGATTCGGGATTGGCTTCGATGGTGATCTCGGCGTCCGACGAAAAAGCAAACCTGCCGCTCAGCTCTTCCAGAACAGCAGATATATGCGCGGCATTAACGCAGGACGGCGTTCCTCCGCCGAAATATATCGAAGTGACCGTATATCCTTCCGCGAATTTGCGCTCGGAAAAAAGAACTATGTCACGCATAAGACGCGTGAAATAGTCCGCTTTTACATCATCCGAACTTACGCTCGAAACAAAATCGCAATATGTGCAGCGCGCGTTACAAAACGGCACGTGGATGTATATACCGAGATCCTTCATTCGACGAGTACCGCGCGAACCGGACTTCCGTCGCTTCCCCGAAGTTTGAGAGGGAGCGCCGTCAGAGCATATACGCCGCTTCGCACATCGTCCAGCACAAGACCTTCGAGTAGAACTACGCCAAATCCGAGGAGCACTTTGTGGACGGCTTCCTGTTCGCCGGCGCATTCGCCGAAGCTGAGCCCGTCCGTGCCGAGCAATACGATATGCCCGGCGAGAGTGCTCGCCTGCTCCGCCGTGATGTCGCAGCCTTTAAGGAGTATACGCGTTTCTCCCGCCGCGGCGAGTTCGAGCGCTTTTTCCGCGCTGTCCGTCACCGCGCAGCGCCCCATACATTTTTCGAGCGCTATGTCGTCCGCGCCGCTTCCTTCCGGAACGAAATGCGCGGGCGCATCTACATGCGTGCCGTTGTGCACGCACATCGACAGAACGGACAGGTCGCAGCCGTCTGCGGCAACGGTCCTTACCTTCGTCAGGCTCGGCGAAGGATCGCCGGGATATACGCGGCAACCGGGCACGGGAGCGCTTATGTCTATGATCTTCATCAGTCGTTATCCAGCTTGAGTATGCTCATGAACGCCTCGGAAGGGATCTCGACGCTGCCGAACTGCCGCATGCGCTTCTTTCCTTCCTTCTGTTTCTCGAGCAGTTTTTTCTTACGCGTGACGTCTCCGCCGTAGCATTTCGCGAGTACGTCTTTACGCATCGCTTTTACCGTCTCCCTCGCGATTATCTTACCTCCGACAGCCGCCTGGATGGGTATCTCGAAAAGCTGTCTCGGGATGACTTCTTTGAGCTTCTCTGCAAGAGTCCTGCCGCGCGACTGAGCTTTGTCTCGGTGGATAATGAGGGACAACGCGTCGCATATCTCGCCGTTGAGGAGCACGTCCAGCTTGACCATGTCGCTCTTCTCGTAGCCGTCGAGCTCGTAGTCCAGGCTCGCATATCCCCTGCTGCGGGATTTGAGTCCGTCGAAAAAGTCGTACACTATCTCGGACAGCGGCATACGGTATTTCATGCGCACGCGGCTCGCGTCGAGATACTGCATGTCTCTGAACACGCCGCGCTTATCCTGACAGAGTTCCATTATCGAGCCTATATATGCGGGCGGCGTATAAATGTCCGCAGCGACCATGGGCTCTTCGATATACGCGACCTCCGTCTGCGGCGGAAGATTGCATGGATTGGTGACCGTCTCCACCGTACCGTCCGTGCGGTGCACCTTATAGGTAACACCGGGAGCGGTCGTTATGAGATCGAGGTTGTATTCCCTTTCCAGACGTTCCTGGATAATCTCCATGTGCAGCAGTCCGAGGAATCCGCATCTGAAGCCGAAGCCGAGCGCCGCCGAAACTTCCGGCTCGAAGTGCAGCGCGGCGTCCGAGAGTTTGAGTCGTTCGAGCGCGTCTTTGAGATCGTTGTAACGCGAGCCGTCTACGGGGAAAATGCCGCTGTATACCACGGGCTGCACTTCCTTGTACCCGGGGCACGGTTCCGCGCACGGAGCGTCGGCGTCGGTCACGGTATCGCCGGGAGCGGTTTCGGATATGGCTTTTATGCTCGCGGCTATATAGCCTACGTCCCCCGCCGAAAGCTCGGCGACGGGCAGAGGACGAGGCGAGAATACGCCCACCTCCACACAGTCGTACACCCTGCCGGACGCCATCATTTTTATGCGCATGCCCGCTCTTAATTTGCCGTCCATCACGCGCACGAGACAGACGGCGCCTTTGTAGTTATCGTAATACGAATCGAATATCAGGCACTTGAGCGGCGCGTTCGCGTCGCCCGAAGGAGGCGGGACTTTATCCACTATCATATCCAGCACCGCGCCGATGCCTATGCCCTCTTTTGCACTCACGAGAGGCGCGTCCGACGCGTCTATGCCGATGACGTCCTCTATCTCTTTTCGCACTTCCTCGGGACGGGCGCTGGGAAGATCTATCTTGTTTATCACGGGCAGCACTTCGAGATCGTTGTCTATCGCCAGATATACGTTGGCGAGAGTCTGCGCTTCCACGCCCTGCGCCGCGTCCACTACGAGCACGGCACCGTCGCACGCACGCAGGCTGCGGGAAACTTCGTAAGTAAAGTCGACGTGTCCCGGAGTATCGATAAGGTTGAGTTCGTATTCCACTCCGTCCTTCGTATAAAACATGCGCACGGGCGTGAGTTTTATCGTTATCCCGCGTTCGCGTTCGAGCTCCATGGAGTCGAGCAGCTGGTCTTCCATATCGCGGGAAGATACCGTCTGCGTCATCTCGATGAGCCTGTCCGCAAGCGTGCTCTTGCCGTGGTCGATATGC
>DXHS01000122.1 GCA_019113275.1 Candidatus Protoclostridium stercorigallinarum | reverse complement strand
GTAAAATATGCGCTTTTTCCCGCCGGCAGCTATCATATCTCCGATATGCCGCACAAAATGCAGCAGCGTGCCGAATCTGTTCGTATTTCCCATTATCTCCTCCTCAAATACTTTCGCGCATTCCGCAAGCGGGGCGCGTGAAATTTTGACTTATTATAACATATAAGTTTACGTTTTGTCAATATAAATTTATAAATAACGGCATGATATCGGGAGCGCCGCAGCAAAGCTGATTGCTGCGGCGCCCGTGCGTTTTATTCGTTTTCGTTCTTCATTCGTTTGCGGCGGCAGAGAAAGCGGAAAAGCGGTCTCAGCGGTGCCGGCATTCTGATACATATTATCCTGGGCATAGCTCTCCTCCATTCCGAATATATGCGGCGGAACGGAGAAGCGTTAATCACGCCCTGCCCTGAAACGTGGCTATCACTTTTTCGGGAGTGGGGGTGTTGAACGCGCAGCTGCCGGACACGATGACGTCGGCGCCCGCCGCGGCTATCGCGGCGACGTTCGCTTCGTTCGCCCCGCCGTCCATTTCCAGCTGCACGGACAGTCCGCGATCCGCTATCTCTTTTTTAAGAGCTTTGAGCTTGTTTGTCGTGTTCGGGATATACTTCTGTCCGCTGAATCCCGGGTGTACGCCCATGACGATCACGAAATCGCAGTAAGACAGATAATCGAATATGCTTTCCGCGCTCGTTTCGGGGCATATCGCGATACCCGCTTTGAGCCCGGCGGCGCGTATGCGCTCGAGATTGACGAGAACCGTTTTCGTCGCCTCGACATGGAAACACAGTCTGTCGGCGCCCGCTTCCACATATCTGTCGAGATAGCGCTCGGGACGATCGATCATAAGATGCACGTCCAAAGGCGTAGTCGCGTATTTCCGCAGGTCCGCGACCATTTTGTGCCCGAACGTCAGATTAGGCACAAAGATCCCGTCCATCACGTCGCAATGGATCATATCAGCGCCTGCGCGCTCCATTCTGGTAACTTCCTCCCCCATGCGTGAGAAATCTCCGCTGAGTATGGAAGGAGCAGCTTTAACCGCCATGTTCGTCCTCCGTGTGTAAATTTTCCGTATATCTTCTTTTGAGCTGACCGCAGGCGCCTTCGATGTCTTCACCGAGCGATCTTCGCACGGTGACGGAAGCGCCGAGTGCTTCCAGCTTGCCGAGAAATTCTTTAGCTTCTTTGCCCGTCACTCCGGGAAGACCGGAGTCGGTGTCGTTGAGCGGGATGAGGTTTATATGACATGGGAAATTCTTCGTCAGCCTGCGGAGTTCGCGCGCGTCCTCGTCGCGCGTGTTGAAGCCGCGCATCATGGCGTACTCCACGATCACTCTCCGTCCGCTTTTTTCAAAGTAATACCGCGCGGCAGACATTATGTCCGCAAGTTTGTATGCGCGTGCCGTGGGCATCACGCGCATCCGTCTGTCGTCGAACGGCGAGTGCAGCGACAGGCACAGAGTGACGGAAAATCCGTCGTCGGCGAGCGCTCGGATCTTGTCTGTGAGCCCGCAGGTCGAAAGAGAGACGCTGCGCTGCCCGACGAGATCGCATTCGGACATCGTGCGGATAAATTTAGTTACGTTCTCATAATTATCCAGCGGCTCCCCGCTGCCCATGAGCACGACGTTGCCCACTCGCTCACTGCCGAGCCGCGCGTTGGCGCAGAGCAGTTCGGAGAGCATTTCACCCGAAGACAGGTTGCGTTCGAGCCCGTTCCTGCCCGAGGCGCAGAAAGCGCACCCCATGCGGCAGCCTACCTGGGTAGAAACGCACAACGTCCGCCCGTACTTGTATTTCATGAGTACGCCTTCGATGAGTTCACCATCCGCAAGTTCGTATAAATATTTTTCCGTGCCGTCGTTCGATCTTGCTGTTTTGATTATCTTCGCTCCGATATCCGTATAGAGCTCGGAGAGTTTTGCTCGCAAGTCCTTAGGTATATCCGTCATGCCGTCGAACCCTACGCCCGAAAGCAGCCACTTATATATCTGTCCCGCCCGATATGCGGGAAGATCGCGTATGAGCGGCAGATCGCGGATACCGTCCCTGTCGTGATCGAGAAGCAGCGTTTTCATGTGCGTTCGTACCTCGCTATATAAAATCCGTCGCAGCCGTCGGTGTCCGGGAAAAATCTTATCCTTCCGCAGTCCTCACGTCCTTTGCCGAAACTTTCGGTAAGCGGAACAAAATCAGGGTGCGACGATATGAATCTGTCCGTTATCGCTTCGTCCTCTTCGGTGAGCAGCGAACATGTGGAATAAGCGAGTCTGCCGCCGCGTGCGACGTACCTCGCCGCCGCGGATAATATCGCGGACTGTACTTCCGCAAGCGAAGAAACATCTTCGTCCGACTTTCCGAGCAATATATCGGGTGAAGTGCATAAGAGCCCGCTGCCCGTACACGGTACGTCGCATACCACGAGGTCGAACGCCTCTTTCCACTCGTCGTTCGGTACTGTCGCGTCGTGCACGACGGCAGTTACGTTAATCGCTTTCATGCGCGCGGCATACGACTTTATGAGATTGACGCGGTGCGGATGCACGTCGCAGGCGA
>DXHS01000121.1 GCA_019113275.1 Candidatus Protoclostridium stercorigallinarum | reverse complement strand
GACGAAAACGGCGAGTTCGCGGGTCTTATCGTTACCTCCGGCACGGCGATATATGCAGTGACCGAGGTGTAAGGAGGCGGATATGAAAACGAAAAGGAAGATCTTCGGGGCGGTATGCGCCGCGGCTCTTGCGCTCATTCTTGCCGCCGCTGTGTGCGCGATGACCGCGTGCGGAGGAGCGACGGGCGTTTTTGCCGAACCCGCGTACGAATATTACGTCAACGCCAAGCAGTCGTCCGTGCTCGCAGGCAGCGAACTTGCCGCCGCGCAGGATTCGACTGCTATAATGAAAAAGACGGAAGGCGATGAGATAAAATACGCGCTTTACTCGTTCGCTTCCGATTCGCTCGTCGTTCCGTTCGGCGACGGCGAGATAGTGTATAACGACGAGTTCGGCTTGTACACCCGCACGAACGCGGACGGCGGCTTGTCATTATACGGCGTCCGCGGCTATATCTGCGACGCGGAGAGCGCTTCGGACATACAAACGGTAGTGAACGGAAAAATAGTCCGCGCGGATATCGGCGGCGGAGCTTATAAATATATAGACGTCGTCGGCGGCGGAGTGACGGACGTCAAAGAAGGGCTCAAAGCCATCGCATCTTCGTCGGGCGGCGACGGATATGTTACGGAGGACTATATCGTCATTCCGCAGTCGTCGTATACCGTGGACGTGTACGACCGCGATACGTTCGTGCTCGAGCATTCGGTCGATATATCCGCGGCAGTTCCTACCTCGGGCGCAGCGGGTAACATGACTGCATACCTCGGTAACGGGGATATCCTGCTGCAATATATGATCGAGGTACCGTCTTCGGCGGATCACGATTTCATTACGGAAGGCTCGTTCTGCGCATTGCGCACTTATGTCGTCGACATCTCGGGCGGCAAGCTCAAAGAGTACGATACCGATTTCGTGATAGAGGGCGTACTGAATACTTATACGAGAGACGGGTTTTCCGAAACGTACTCGTGCGACAATCTGGCGGCGGTATACTTCATAGAGGACGGATATCTCTCTTCTCCCGTCGTTGCGGAAATGAGCAACTCGCTCGGGATAGGGACGGATCTTACGGAAATGTTCGGCGATGGGGCTTACTCGCTGGTCCCCGTCGATGACGGCAAATTCTACGACCCCGCAAACGACCGTATCTGCGACGGGAAGGGCAAAACTCTCGCCGCGGGCGTCGAGCTGTGCGGCACGCGTTTCTTTGCCAAGTATAAGGGCGCCGATTCGATATACGTTTACGATATGCGCACGATGGAGAGCATAAACGCCGACGGCTTTGACATGACGGACGGATTCCGCTTCTACGGCGACGTTGCTCTCATCCAAACGGAGCGCGACGGCGAAGACGGCTATATGACGTACAATGCGCGCACGAGCGAGATGAGCGGCTTTACCGCGGGCACGGTGTATTCCGCAGACTTTGGAGGCGACGGCACGTTCACCGTCTTAAAAAACGGCGAGTACTCGCTCATGGGCGCATGCGCGGACGGCTCGGGCGTGAAGACCCTCGTGGCGGGCTCCGAGCAGGCGTTCGATCCCTATACGTTCTCGTGGGAAGGCGATGACGGCGCGGAGCGCACGGGTCTTCTCGTGTACGCCGTGATCGAAGGAAAGACCGTATGTTACCGCGTCACCGCATAACGTGAGCGGTTTACGGCAGGCGTGGCGCGCAAGGGAAACAGCCGGAAAGCGCGCTCATTTGCAGTGCACTACCCGAGGTCGGCACCGGGTATGGTCAAAGTGTAAGGATATGATGAGCGGAGAGCGCAAAAACGCGCCCTCCGCTTTCTCTTTATTACGGCGGTGTCGGACAAGTCGAAAGGACCGCCGCAAAAGAGCGGCGGTCTGTGCCTATAGAAAGTTTATTGCTTATGTAACGTACTAAGCATGACAGCTGCCGATATACTTGCCGCAGCAGTATTTATTGCGTTGACAAGCTCCATATTTCTCACATTTTCCAATTCCTGTTTATAAAATTCTTTATCGCTGTCGTTCATGTTTTCGCATCTTAAATAATTTAAGTATAAGTTTTTTAATTGCGGCAAAAAATTTTTCGGTCCTTTTTTCGTTTCCGTAATGCGATATATGTTTATGTAAAGTACAATGCCGGCTCCGACGCAAAGCAAGGTGATGCCGAATATTTTTTCGAGCAGCGCACCGATCGATTCGCTTTTATATCCCTGTGATGTGAAACCGATTAATGTCAAGATTATTCCGACGATCAGCATTAGCACACCGACGATACTCAAAGCGATATACATTTTTTTGACATGGGAAATATGTAGTTCTATGTGTTCTTCGACTTCACGATAATACTGTTCTTCGGCTTCTTTTACGGTCATTGTGATTGTCTCCTTTGGTATGTCATATTTTTGCAAACAAAAAGTGCGCCGGTCGAAGCCGACGCACAAAAACGCAAACTCCGACTGTCGCCAAACAAGTTTATATGCAGTACGGTTGATCACGTCCACATAAATGGAATTTGCATTTTATCAAATTCAAAATATGGACGTAACAAAGTATACTCGTTTTTCAAAAATAAAAGTCCGTACTTAATATATCGGGACATATAACTTGTTTGGCATGTTCAGTATAGCATACCTTAAAGAAAAAATCAATATATTTAAGCATTTTACGGCTTATTCCCGCGGGTATAAAATAATTTTGCCGCGCGGTGAAACTCCGCACGAGCGAAAATACTTGCATTCGCGCGGCTTCGGTGGTATAATCATATATTATGAACAAGACTTTCGACCCCAAAGAATTCGAGACGAAGCTCTACGACAAGTGGAAGGAAAAGAAATATTTCGCGGCGTATGTTAATAAGGATAAGACGCCGTTCACCATAATGATGCCGCCGCCCAACATCACGGGACAGCTGCATATCGGGCATGCTCTTACGATGACCGTGCAGGACTCCATAGTGCGTTACAAGCGCATGCGCGGTTACGAAACGCTGTGGCTCCCGGGCACCGATCACGCGTCGATAGCCACCGAAGTGAAGATCGTGGACAAGATGGCGGAGGAAGGTCTCACCAAAGAGCAGGTGGGTCGCGAAGAGTTCCTGCGCCGCGCTTTCGAGTGGAAGGATAAGTACGGCGGGCGCATCGTCGAGCAGCTCGGTCGTCTCGGCGCATCCTGCGATTGGGATCGTCTTGCGTTCACGATGGACGAAAAACTCTCCCGCGCAGTCAAAGAGACGTTCGTGCGCTATTACGAAAAGGGCTGGATATACCACGGCGCGCGCATAGTCAATCTCTGCCCTCACTGCAAAACGGCTATATCCGACGCGGAAGTGGAATACGAGACCGAAGAGGGAAGCCTGTGGTACATACGTTACCCGGC
>DXHS01000120.1 GCA_019113275.1 Candidatus Protoclostridium stercorigallinarum | reverse complement strand
TCGCTCACGCGGTCTTCTATATCGCTTATCTCGCCGTCCGCCCGCGACACTTCCGTCGCCAGCTCCTCACGCCTGCTTTCGAGCGCGGAAATATCCTTCGCTTCGCCCGTCGGGCGCTCGGTCAGACCGTTTTTCGCGATAAACTCCTCCGCTTCCTTTTTAGCCGACGCGATCTCGCGTTCCGACCCGTCTGCGGCAAACCTGTCGCGCTGCAGCTTTTCGGGATCGGTGCCTTCGGGAATGCCGTACTTGCCGTAAACGGCGCTCAGCCCGGCTTTCGCCGCTCTTTCCTTTTCCGCGAGCTTACCTGCGTTTTTCTCCGCGGACGCGCGCTCGTTGCGCATATCGTCGTACCCGGACATATCCGCCCCGAGACGCGTCATGCGCTGCATATAGTCGCCTTCGCGCAGTCCGTACTTTGCGAAAAACGCGTCCAGCCGCGCAGTCACCTCCGCGAGGCGGGCTTTCCGTTCCTCTTCCCGTCGTACCGCGTCCCTGCGCGCGGCGACGAAACGGTAATGATCTTCGCGGTCATGCTCGTAACGCGCAAAGTCCGCGGTCTCCGAGCCCGACGACGAATATCCGAGCAGCATGAGGAAATCGTACACCTCTTCCCTCGCCGCGTTGTACTCGTCGCGCAAAGCGGTATCTCCCGCGCGAGGCGCGGCAGCCGTCCTGCCGCCGGCGCCGTACAGCGCCCCGAATGCCGCGCAGCCGACTGCGCCCGCCGCCGCGATAACGAGCCCCGCGACGAGCGAAGCGAAGCACACGCCTATGCCGCCGAGGGCGACCGCGGCGAACGCAGCCGCGGCGATGAGGAACGCCTTGTTGCGCCTCTTTCCCGCGGGGGCGGTTTCCGCAACGCCCATCGAGCTCTTTATCCTGCGGTCGAGCGCGACGCACTTGTCGTAAGCCGCGCGCGCTTTCGCCGCTTTCTCCTCATCCAGCCCCGCAAAACGTGCGGCGAGCATGCGCTCGCGATCGCCCGGCAGATCGACGGCAGACGCGGAGGACAGCGCGGAGCGTTCCCTTATATCCGCGTTGACCGCGTCCAGCGTTTCGGCGCCCGGCACGCCGGAGACGAACTCCCGCTCGTACTCCGCAAGACGCGCCGCTTTTTCGCCGTCGAAAGCCGCGGCGCTCATGCCGACGGCCGTCTCTTTCAGCTCGCCCGACAGCCGCTTTATCTCCGCGATATCCCCGACGCCCGGCATACCGTGAGGGTACTCCGACATAAGCGCCGCGAGATCGGCTTCTTTTTTCTTCAATCGGTCGGTCATGCCGTCGTAGACCTCCCACTGCGTAAGTACGTTATTGACCTTCCCCGCCGAAGCCAATTCGCGGGTGAGCCCGTTCATTTCCGCGCGCAGCTCGTTGGCGCGAGCATACTTGCCTTCGAGAGCGGCTTCCTCTCCTTCGAGATCGCGGATAATGTCTTTCAGTCCGCGGATCTTTTCGCGTTCGGCGTTTATCCGCCCGCCTTCGCCGCGCTTCGCTTTGAGGCTGCGGGCGTAAGCGTCCAGACTGTCCACCGCTTTTTTGAAGGTGTTCCTGCCCTCCGTCGCGTCCGCGTAGCCGCCGAGCTTTTCGCTCATGCCCGTCGTGGCGTACATCTCCGTCGCGCGCGGGTCGAGGAATATCGTACGCTCGAAGCTCTCGCGATCCATGCCGAACACCGCTTTGCCGGGATCGTCGCCCAAGCCGTCGTACTCCCTGCCGTTTTTATACACTTTCAGAAAGTCGTCTTTATCGCTCTTTTCGCCGAACATGCGCTCTATGCGGTACTCCGCGCCGCCGCTCTCGAACGTCAGCGAACCGCCGAAAGCGCCCCTTCCGAACGGATAGTAATGCGCGCGTTCGGACTTCTCCTCGCTGCCCGCGCGGTATGAGGGCAGACCGTAAAACATCGCCTTTATAAAAGAGGCGAGAGTCGTCTTGCCGTAGCCGTTGGGCTCGCATATCTGCGTGAGCCCGCCGTCGAACTTTATGTCCTTATCGCGGAGACTGCCGTAACCGCTTATGTGACAGGATACGAGTTTCACCTGTCCACCTCCCTGCCTGCGAGCGCGCGCAGCCCCATGTTCACGATCTCGCGTTTCATGTCGTCAGGGATATCGCCGCTGCCCGAAACGAGACGGACGAACTCGCCGCGCAACGAAAGATCCCCGTCCGCCGACGGATCGTCGAGCCTGCTTTGCGTCCTGTCTTTGACGCTCGCGTACCAGCATTTCTCTTCGAGCATGCGCAGCACGTCCTTTTCCATCCCGTCGCCGTCGAAACCGATCTCGCCCGTAAGGCAGACGCGCACGATGTCGCTCTTATCGCAGACCACGGCGCCGCGGACGGTCTCCACCGCGGAATACACGTCGTTCGCGCCGCTTATGTCCACGTCGAGAACGCGCACTACGCGCAGCGAGTCGGGGACGAACGAGAAGTCTATCCCTTCCCCGGAGGTGTCGAGCACATAAAAGCCCTTCACTCCCGGCTCGTCGAACCCCCTGCCTTCGAGACAGCCGGGCATAACGTAAACGCCGCGGTCGTCGAGTTTTCCGTCGAAGCCCGCGTGGATATGCCCGAGAGCGAGATAATCTATGTTCTTGTTTTTAAGGCGGGGCAGGCATACCTTATCCCTGCCCGCGGAACTATCCGGCTCGCCGTGCAGCATGACGATGTTCTTTCTGCTTTTATCGAGCGCAAGCTGCGCGTAAAGCGACCTCGCGTTGCCGCCCGTCATCTCTATCCCGCTGACGGTCACGTCGCCGAGGTCGTAAGTCGTCCAGCCGTCCGAGCCGAACGTTTTGAGATTGGGCAGTTCTTCGAGATAGGACTCGCCCGTATCGTGATTACCGCGCAGGTAATAGAAGTCGATATCCGGATTGCCGCGCACGGCGTTATAGAAGTATTCTTTGTCTTTTTTGAACGGACGGTCGCTGTCGAACACGTCGCCGCACAGCAAAACCGCGCGCGCTCCGCAGCCGCGGGCATAATCGAGCATCTTGCCGAAAGCGGCGCGCACTTCCGTTTTTTTGACATCCGCTTTGTCTGCGGGCAGTCCCGAACTCATGCGCGAGCCGAGATGCAGATCCGCACAATGTATTATCTTCATATCTTATCCTTAACCGTTATAAACGTATTTGCCGCGGGTCACGTCGTACAGCCCTTTGGTGTTGAGCTTCGCCTCGGGGATGACGGTGAGCGAAAGGAAGGACAGCAGCATGAACGGCTCGATGCCCTCCGCATGTTTGAGCCCGCCGAGCGCGGCGCGCAATTTTTTCCGTTCGGCGAGAGCCTCCGCAGCGCTCTTGTCGCTCATCAGTCCCGCGATGGCGAGAGATACTTTCCCTTTTATTTCCCCGCCCGCGGCGACCGCGAAGCCGCCGCCTTCGCCGAGAGCGCTCACGGCGAGCGCCATATCCCGCGCGTTGTCGCCTATCACGGTGACGTTATGCGAATCGTGCCCCACCGTCTGCGCGATCGCGCCGCCTCCGATACAAAAACCGCGCACGTACGCGTGCCCGATCTCACCGCTCGCGCGGTGGCGCTCCATACAGCACATGAGGTCCAGCCCGTCCGGACTGTCCGCACTGCCGAGCTTTGTAACCAGCGTCCCGGGAGCGACTTCGATGACGGGCATGCTCTTGCGAAAAGGGAACGTGAACGCGTCCTCGCCGAAGGGCGCGAGCCGCACCGTCGAAAGGAACGCCGAGCAGTCCGCGGGATGCGTTTCGAACAACGCTTTGCCGTTCTCCGCCACCCGCCTGCCGCCGAAGTACACCGCTTCGGGCAGTTCGCCCACGGGGTCGCGCGTGAGGAAGAAATCCGCCGCGTAGCCGGGCGCTATCGCGCCCTTACGCTTTATGCCGTACGCCGCGCAGGCATTGTACGACGCCATCGTCGCCGCAGACGCCGCGTCCATGCCGCATCCGACGGCAAGCCGTACGCAGTTATCTATGGTGCCGCGGGCAGAAACATCCTCGAGATTGCGGTCGTCCGTGCAGAACATGAAGCGGGAAAAATTCTTTCCGCCGACGGCGGGCAGCAGCTTTTTAAGGTCTTTCGCCTGGCTGCCCTCGCGTATGATGACGTACATGCCGCGGCGCATGCGCTCCTCCGCTTCCGCCGCCGTAGTGCATTCGTGGTCGGTCATGACCCCCGCAGCCGCATAAGCGCAGAGCGCTTTGCCCGTCAGTCCCGGAGCGTGTCCGTCGATGATATCGAAGGCGTTCAGCTTCGCCATGACGTCGGGGTCGCGCCCGAGCACGCCGGGAACGTTCATCATCTCGCCCAGCCCGAACAGCCCCAGCCCGTACTTGCACTTCACCGCGTCCGCCGCCGTGAGCGTAGCGCCCGAGCTGTCCTCGGGGGTCGCGGGCACGCAGGAAGGCATCATAAAGCGCACGTCGGCAGGGATATCCCGCACGTCGCGCGCCATGAAAGCTATGCCGCCGTCGCCGCACACGTTGGCTATCTCGTGCGGGTCGGCGTTGTATGCGGTCACCCCGCGGGGCACCGTCAGTTTCAGATACTCGCTCGGCCGCACGGCGGCGGACTCGAAGTGCAGGTGCGCGTCGTAATACGTCGGGACGAGATACCTGCCTTCGCCGTTTATCTCTTCCTTGCCCGAATATTCGCCCACGCCCGCGATAATGCCGCCGCAGACGGCGACGTCCGCCGTCACCCACTCGCGCGTAAAGACGTCCAATGCTTTCGCGCCCTTTACGACGAGATCCGCTTTGCGTTCGCCCGCGGCGACCGCGATGATATCTTCTCTGTTCATGCCTTCCCCCTTTGTCCGTTATTTCGTCTCGGCGATGTAATCGTCGTAAGCGATATCCTTATCGTACGTTTTGGCTCCGCCCGAGATCTCTATGATACGCGTACACGTCGTCTGCACGAGCTCATGGTCGTGAGAGACGAGCAGCAGCGGTCCGCGGAAGTTGATGAGCCCCTTGTTGAGCGAGGTTATGGATTCGAGATCGAGGTGGTTGGTCGGTTCGTCGAAGATGAGGAAGTTGCCCTGCGCGAGCATCATTTTCGCGAGCATGCAGCGCACCTTTTCTCCGCCCGAGAGCACTTTGGCTTTTTTGAGCGCCTCTTCCTTGGAGAAAAGCATCCTGCCCAGCCAGCTGCGGAGATACTCCTCGTCGTGCTGTTTGGAGAACTGGTCCAGCCAGCGCACGAGCGTGAGATCCACGCCGTCGAAGTACTCGTCGTAGTTCTGCGGCATGTATGCGGGGATGACCGTGCTCCCCCACTTGACCGTGCCTTTATCCTGTTTTTCCTTGCCCATGAGCACGTCGAAGAGCATGCTCGTGACGTTACCGTTCTCGCAGACGAAGCCTATCTTGTCGCCCGCTTTGACCGTGAAATATATATCCTTGAAGAAGCCGTTCTTGCTGAGCCCTTCCACTTTGAGTATATCCGCGCCCAGCTCGCGCTCGTACTTGAAGTCGACGAAGGGGTATTTCCTGCTCGACGGTTTGATATCCGTGATCTCCAGCTTTTCGAGTTCTTTTTTTCTGCTCGTGGCGGATTTGGCGCGCTTGGCGTTCGCCGAGAAGCGGGCGATGAACTCGCGCAGCTCTTTGGCGCGCGCTTCCGCCTTCTTGTTCGCCTCTTTCTGCTGGCGCAACAGCAGCTGGCTGGATTCGTACCAGAAATCGTAGTTACCGACATATACGGTGATCTTGCGGTAGTCCACGTCGCAGATATGCGTACACACGCGGTTGAGGAAGTGACGGTTATGCGATACGATGATGATGCACGTATCGTCGAGATCCATCAGATAATCTTCCAGCCAGTTGGCGGTCCTGACGTCGAGGTTGTTCGTCGGCTCGTCGAGGATGAGCACGTCGGGGTTGCCGAACAGCGCCTGCGCAAGCAGTACCTTGACCTTGACCTTGGGATCGACGTCCGCCATGAGCGTGTCCGCGATCGCGAGCGGGATATCCAGCGACGCCAGCATCGCGTCCGCGTTCGCTTCCGCCTCGTACCCGCCGAGATCGGCGAACTCCGCCTCGTACTCGGCGGCTTTCATGCCGTCCTCTTCGGTAAAGTCCTCTTTGGCGTATATCTCGTTGCGGAGCTCGGCGAGCTGCATGAGCCGCTTATGCCCCCACATGACCGTTTCGCGCACCGTTTTGTCGTCGTAAGCGTTCTGGTTCTGCTGCAATACGCTCATGCGCTCGTTCTTGGAAAGGCTCACTTCGCCCTTATTGGGTTCCAGCTCGCCCGAAAGTATCTTCAAAAACGTGCTCTTGCCCGCGCCGTTCGCGCCTATGATGCCGTAGCAGTTGCCCTTGGTGAATTTGATATTGACGTTCTCGAACAGCACGCGCTGCCCGAACTGAAGGGATACGCCCGTTACCTGTAACATTTCTCTTTCTCCGATAAATTTGTTTTCCGCGCTTATTGTACCACACCGCGCCGAAGATAGCAAGTGTTTTTATCGGGGAGCCCCCTCTTTGGACAAAGAGGGGGGCTCCCCGAACCCCTCACCGAGAAACTTACATTACTTTTATACATTATATTTTCATATGCGCCCCTCACCCGGTGCCAACCCCAATAAAACACATTTATCGGGCAACATCACGGGTGATGCACGCGAAACGTCGCTCATCGTACCACAGAGGGTACGATGTCGTTCCGTTTCGCGCGCCTGACCTCGCGATCTTGCGCCGATAAATGCTCGCTGCAAGGAGATATGATTTTCGAGCCGTTTCCCGGCAGTGCCATACCGCGCAGCCGTAGTGACTCCTACGGCAAGCGTGAGATGAGGGGAAACAGCCGAAAAGCGCGCTCATTTGCAGTGTTCTATTGGGGTTGGCACCGGGTACGTTGCGTTTCTCTCAAGCGCAAATAGTTTCCGTGCGCATACGTAACAAATAACGGAATTGGCAGCGAAACCGCGAGATTTTCGGATGATAAGACGCGTTTTTCGGAGCGTGCGTAGCGATAGCGGTCGCGGCAAGGTGGCCCTGCCGCGACCCGAAAACGCGTCTTAGCGCCGAAAAGCCGCGCTTTTCGCGTCTGACCGAAGCGCCCGACGGGCGCAAGGATTTATGCCCGTCCTATATGATTCTTTGATCTTGCGGCGAGTCTTGGACAGCACCGACGGAGTGACGAACGGCGCGGAAAGCAGCGCGTCGCCGCGCTCGGGGTGATGTATGACCGCCTCGCAGAGCAGCCAGGCAGCTGCCATATCCACATAATATTCGCCGAAACGCACCCGCGGCAGATACTCTTCGATAAGGCGGAAGTCGCCTTCTTCCATGCAGTTGGTCATGAGCAATATGATGAACGCGCGGCGCTCGAATTCCCCGCCGCCGAGCAAAAAAGCAAAGTCACGCACGAGCCGCTCCTTATCCGGCGCCCAGGCAAACTTCGTTATCACGCAATCCGTCTGCGCCCAGCTGTCCGTGAGCGGGATAAGGCGCGAAAGCAACCTCACGTTCTCTTCGTATGCCCTGCCCGTCTGAAACCCGCAGAGCAACACCTCTTCGTGGGTCGTCGCGGGGCGCGCGAAAAACTCCCCGGCGAAACCGGGATACTCCTTTTTTATCCTCTTTGCGAGCTTCCGCAGCGCAGGCATACGCACGCCCAGCACTTCCCTTCCGCTCCTTACCAGCCTCGCCGAAAACTCCCTGTACCCATCTTCCGCCAGCTCATGCAGCTCAGCAAGCACATCGTTATATGTCATATCCATACTCCTTATAGCGAGATCGGCAACGCTATGCGCCTTCATATATGCCCCTCAAAAAAGGTGCAGCGTGGGGTTCAGACGCGCAGCCGACGAGGGAGCATACCCACGTCGACAAAGCGCGGCACGCGCGAAGTCGGAGCAAAAGACCGATGTCGGATACACGTATCAACAACGCTATGCTCCTTTCATATACGTCTTTCAAAAAAGGCGCAGAGTGGTTCCGTAAAGTTGAGAAAGGCATAGAATGTCGCTCAGGCGGGCAGCCGGCGAGGGAACATACTTTCGTAGCCGAGCAAGCGGTAGCGCGAGGCTGAGTATGTGACCGAGCACGCAGCCCGCATCAACCCCGCTGTGCGCCGTTAATATACGTCTTTCAAAAAGGCGCAGAGTGGGGTTCAGACGCGCAGCCGACGAGGGAGAATACCTACGTCGACGAAGCGCGGCACGCGCGAAGTCGGAGTATGTGACCGATGTCGGATGCACGTATCAACCCCGCTATACGCCTTTTTTACAGCATGGGGGCGAAAAGAGACCCTATAGCACTCACCACCCTCTTCGGCACGCTCTGGCGCGCGGACTCGAGAGTCATCTCTTCGCACTCGGTGAAAACGCTCTCTATATCGCGGCGGATGTCGACGAGACAGGGCATGTCATACATCCATACGCCGCACTCGTAATGGTGGACGAGGGAGCGGTAATCCATATTGATAGTGCCCACCATGCCCACGATATCGTCGCTGACGTACGTTTTGGCATGGATGAACCCGGGCAGGTATTCATATATACGAACGCCGCTCTTGAGAAGTTTTTTGTAATTGCGGCGGGTTATCCAGAACACTATTTTTTTGTCCGGGATACGCGGGGTGACTATGCGCACGTCCACGCCGCTCATCGCCGCGCGGCAGAGGGCGCTCGTAAGATTGTAGTTTATGATGAGATAGGGCGTCGTGATGTACATATATTTCTTGGCGCCGTTGATCATGTCGAGGATGACGTTCTCGGCGACGTGCGTGGGATAGAGCGGACGCGGACCATCGCCGAACGGCTGAACGATGCCGTCGGTATCGAAATACTCGTAATGCTCGGGCATGAACTCGTCGTAATTTTCCAGCCGCGTGACGTCCTGCGAATCGAAAGCGGTAAGGAACATTATAGTCAGAGGCTGGACGGCTTCGCCGCGCAGCATGACCGCGCAGTCCTTCCACTGCCCCAGCGTATGCGTTACGTTTATGTAATCGTCGGCAAAATTGACCCCGCCCACAAAGCCGACGGTGCCGTCGATGACCGTTATCTTGCGATGGTCGCGGTTATTATGCACGGCGCTGAGCACGGGGCGCAGCGGATTGAACCGCAGGCATTCTATGCCCTTGGCGCGCAGCTCTTTCCAGAACCCGCGTTTGGCGTGCGTAAGATTGCCTATGTCGTCGTACATGACCTTGACGGTCACTCCCTCGGCGACTTTGCGTTCGAGGATGTGTTCGATCTCGTCCCACATGACGCCGCGCTCGATGATGAAGTACTCCATGAAGATGTACTTCTCGGCTTTTTCCAGCTGCGTTTTGAGCTCTTCCCAGAACGCCTCGCCCGAAGGCAGATATTTGACATCCGAATAGCGGTGCGGGGGCGCGCCCGCGGTCTCGTTTATGAATCTGCTGCAACGGGCATAATCGCCGAGAGAGTCCGCGCAGTCGTCTTTGCCTACATAATATTTCGCCGAACGCGCCCGGATATCCATATGCAGTAGAGCTTTCGCCCGCGGCAGATAGGTGTGAGAGAAAAACAGATACAGCAGGCTGCCGATGATGGGCGCGAACACGAGCACCACCAGCCAGCTCGTCTTTTCGTCCGGAGAAATATCGCGCACAATGACGCGCACGCTCGTTATAAGGGCGATGATTATATCCGCCGCCGCGATGATGATCGTAGGCAGCGTATACGGCCCGACCATGATGGAGTCGCCTATCGCCTCGTGGATGATAATATCGAGCAGCCACACGAGCGCTATGCTGACGAATAATTGCAGCAATATCGCGAGCACGGTGAGCGCGGTCCTGCCCGACAGAGCTTTCAGCAGTTTCATGCTTCCCCTCCGAAGGTGTATCATTATAAATATACCACCTTCGTATATTTCTGTCAATCCCATTAGCTTGCGCGGCGCTTAACCGCCGAACAAAATTTACTAAATTTTGTTCGGCTGACGCCGCGCTGCCGCTTTGACGGAATATCCGACATCTTTTCGGCGATAAGCCGCGTTTCCGAGTCGCCACGGGGTCACCCTGTGGCGACCGCTAACGCTTCGCCCGCTTCGGAAAACGCATCTTATCATCCGAAAATCTGCCGGCATTCCTGCGAATCCCGTAAATGTTGCTTATGCGCCGTCATGCAAAAAGAGGGCGCGCACGTCGGCGACGTGGCGCGAAATATTCAACGGTTTACGAATATAAGCAAATCTAAACGCTTCCCCTGTGGCAGGGGGATGCCCGCGCTACGCGCGGCACTTTATTTTAGTAACTATGCGCACACGCAACGTTTAACGGAATTGATAGCGAAACCGCGAGATTTTCGGATGATAAGACGCGTTTTTCGCGTGTGGACGAAGCGCACGCGAAGCGAGCGATAGCGGTGCGCAAGGGGTAGAGACCGAAAAGATGCCGAGCTTTGCGTCTCACCGAAGCGCACGGCAGAAAATAAGTGACTTTGCGATTTGCAAAGTCACTTATTTGCGCACTCCGTGCGCAAGAAGTTTATTCGTATTCCACTACCGTTGCCCACTGGAGCAGGAAGTCGCGCTCCTCGGGTTTGCCTTTGACGGACTGGGACGCCGCCACGATGGGCAGCCACTTGAACACGTAATGGCGGGTCGTGTTGTTGAGCTTGCAATACACGTCTATGTACTTTTCCGCCAGCTCGTCCTTGCCGCGCAGCTTGAACATGAGATACGTTCTTGCCGCGTCCGCGCTGCCGTTGCCCGTGGTCGCATGAGACCAGTCGATGATATACGGTTTGCCGTCCTCGTTTATTATGATGTTGGACGGGTCGAAATCGCCGTGGCAGAGTTTGAAATGCGTAGGCATCCCTTCGAGACGCATGAGCAACTCATACTTGATATTGCCGTCGATATCCGCCTCGTACAGCTTGCGCGTGAACTTCTCCTTCGTGCGGTTGAGCAGCGGCACGTTGTACTTATGCATATCGCGCTGTACTTCGACGAACTTGGTAAGGTACTCGTCGCGCTTGGACGGGTCTTCCTTCATCAGCTCCTCGACACTCTTGCCGTGTATGTACTGCATGACGATGGAGTAATTATCTTCGCTCAGGCGAACGTCGTATATCTGCGGCACATTGAGCCCCGCCTCCGCGACGCGCGTCTGGTTGATCGCCTCGTTGAGTATATCCGATTTCTTGAACGACTTATCGAATTTCTTAACGAGAACGTCGCCCTCCACATAGATCTCCTTGTTGGGGCGTTTGAGTAATACTTTTTTGTCCGACATGATCTCCTCCCTATCGATGAAAAATTTAGGCATGACCGTTTGTTGCCGAATATATTATACACCCTCCCGCCCGTTTTGTAAACAGTTATAACGAATTTCTAATAGTTATTTTTTTATCGATTGCGAGCCGCGCATTCTCCATTCCCCGCACCCTGCGAGGATTTTATTGACAGCACCCGTAAAAACGGGTATAATATATGAAATGTCTGCCCGGCGACCGCCGCCGCAAACAAGCAAAAAAGATATTTATGCACTCGTAGTATAATGGATAGAACGGTGGCCTCCGGAGCCGCAAATTTGGGTTCGATCCCCAACGAGTGCGCCAATACCCCCGCTAAATAGCGGGGGTATTCGTAACTCGTCGGGGTGAGAACCTTTTGGCGTAAGCAAAATGCGCTTCGGTCGCACCGCAGGCGCGAACGCCACGAGGAGCGTACGCGACGAAGTATCCCCAACGAGTGCGCTTTTGCCCCCGCTATTTAGCGGGGGCATTCGTATCGCATTGTTTTACGTTTTTACGCTATGATGTTTATTATCTTGCCGGGGCGATAGATGATCTTCCTCGCTTCGGGGATGCCGAGGAGAGAAAGAGCGGCGGCAAGAGCGTCGGATTCGGGAGCGTCGGGCGCGAGCATGACTTTGCCTTTGAGTTTGCCCATGAGCTGAACGGGGATCTCCACTTCGGAGCGCACGAGCTTGGACTCGTCCGCCGTCGGGTACGGCTGACGGAGCACGCTCTCGGTGTTCCCCGCGGCTTCCCACAGCTCTTCGGATATGTGAGGCGTTATGGGCGCCATGAGCTTTATGAGCGTGAGCGCGGCACGGTACAGGACATCGTCCGCCTCGTCATACTTGTACATCGCATTGGTGAGCTCCATAAGACGGGCGACGGCGGTGTTGAAGGAGAACGCCGCGATATCCGCGCCGCAGCATTTGGCGGCGTAGTTCTCGGCGTATTCCAGCTCTGCGGCTTTGGCTTTATCGGCCGCGGGCTTGCCCTTGCCCTCGAACGCTTTGCGGCATATGCGATCCACGCGGTCGAGATACTTGGCGATGGCGGGGATGCCGTCCGCCTGGAAGGGTCCGCCTTCGGTATACGAGAACGCGAAGCAGAGATACATGCGGAACACGTCCGACCCGTATACCGAAACGTAATCGTCGGGGTTGATGATGTTCCCGCGCGTTTTGCTCATGCGCTTGCCGTCGGGACCGAGTATGACGCCCTGGTGCACGAGGCGCATGAAAGGCTCGTCGAAACGGATATAGCCCATATCGCGCAGCGCTTTTGTCACGAAACGCGAATACAGCAGGTGCATGCAGGCGTGCTCCGCACCGCCGACGTATACGTCCACGGGCAGGAGCTTATCCGTCCACGCGGTGTCGAACGCCTTTTCGTCGTTCTTCGCGTTGGGATATCTGAGATAGTACCAGCTCGAGCACACGAAGGTATCCAGCGTATCCGGATCGCGGCGCGCGGGACCTCCGCACTTCGGGCAGGTGCAGTTCATGTAATCTTCGTTGCCGCCGAGAGGGCTGGTGCCCTTGGGACGGAAATCCACGTCGTAAGGTAGCTCGACGGGCAGGTCCTTTTCGGGAACGGGCACGACGCCGCACTTTTCGCAATGGATCATGGGGATGGGCGCGCCCCAATAACGCTGGCGGGATACCGACCAGTCGCGCAGGCGGTAAGTCACCTTCTCCCCGCCCTTGCCCTTTTTGGCGAGTTCGGCAAGTATCGCGTGCTTGGCATCCTCCGTCTTCATGCCGGTGGCGAAGCCCGAATCCACGTTCACGCCGTATTCGGTGAACGGCAGATCGTCGGGCGAGCCGTCCGCGCTCTTTACCACGCGCTTTATCGGCAGACCGAATTTGGTCGCGAACTCGTAGTCGCGGGTGTCGTGAGCGGGCACCGCCATGACCGCGCCCGTGCCGTAAGTCGCGAGCACGTAATCCGCCACCCACACGGGCACTTTTTCGCCGTTTACGGGGTTGATCGCATACGCGCCCGTGAACACGCCCGTCTTTTCCTTGACGGTGCTCGTGCGGTCTATCTCGCTCTGACGCGCAGCCTGAGCCTTGTATTCGGCGACCGCGTCCTTTTGTTCCGCCGTCGTTATCTCGCCGACGAGAGGATGCTCGGGCGCGAGCACGACGTACGAGCAGCCGAACAGCGTATCCGCACGCGTGGTGAACACGTCGAAGCTGCCGCCGCGCTCAAGGTCGAACGTTACGGTGCCGCCGTAGCTCTTACCTATCCAGTTGCGCTGCATGAGCTTGGTCTTTTCCGGCCAGTCGATCTTGTCCAGCCCGGAGAGCAGCTCTTCTGCGTACTTCGTTATTTTGAGGAACCACTGTCTCATCTCGCGGCGTTCCACCACCGCGCCGCAGCGCTCGCAGCAGCCGTCCACCACCTGTTCGTTGGCGATGACGGTGTTGCACGACGGGCACCAATTGACGGGCGCGAGTTTCTCTTCCGCAAGACCGTGTTTGTAGAGCTGCAAAAACAGCCACTGCGTCCATTTATAGTACTTGGGATCGCAGGTCTTGATCTCGTAATCCCAATCGAAGGAGGCGCCCATGTCTTTGAGCTGGCGCTCCATCGTCGCTATGTTCTTTTCGGTGGAATCCTTGGGGTGGATGCCCGTTTTTATCGCGTAGTTCTCCGCGGGCAGACCGAATGCGTCGAAGCCCATCGGATGGAACACCTCAAAGCCCTGCATGCGGAGAAGACGGGCGTAAACGTCCGTCAGTCCGAAGTTATACCAATGCCCGAGGTGAAGATTCGCGCCCGACGGATAGGAGAACATCTCCAGAACGTACTTCTTCTTGTCCGCGCGGGTAACGTCGAAGGAATCCGCTTTCTCCTCCTCCCACTTTTTTCTCCACTTTTTTTCGATCTTCAGATAGTCCATTGTCTCAATTTATCCTGCTTACTTTGCCTTTTTTGACCAGATACCCCACTTTGGCGTGCGCGAGCATCGTGCTGTCTTTGGGGGTGTCCGTATAATATTCGTCCAACTCCGCGTCCTCGCCGAACGCCATGCGGAAACGCTCCAGCTTGCCCTCTCGGTAGCAATAGGGATCGACGACTTTGCCCGTTTTGCGGTCTATCTCCGTCGCGATCAGCGTCTTTATCCCGAGGCGGCGGCATATCTCTTCGAGGAAGAAGCCCGGCGTGGCGGATATGACTATGTCGTCCTCGCGCTGCAAGTCCTTATACCACTGCCCTATCTTCTTCTCGTTCTTGTCCCAGAATTTTACGATGTACTCGTCTATCTTCCTGAATCGCAGGAACGGGAACAGCACCCACTCGACGACGCGCTTCATTTTGATGATATGCAGCAGTTTGAGCAGCACGACCACCGCGATGACGGGCAGCCACAAAAGCACCCAGGGCCGTCTCGCCGTGGTGTAGAACACGAAATCGCGGTAGCTGTAACCGCCGTATATGGTATGATCGAAATCGAACGCCCTCACATCCGTCCCGTCCTTCTTTCGTTATGACCGCGGCTTCAGAGCCCGAGCGCGCGCGCTATATCCGTTTTGCCCGCGTAACCGACGTGGCGCGCGGTGGCTTTGCCGTCGTCCAGTCTGAACACGGCGGGGATGCTTGATATGCCGAACGCCGCCGCGAGGTCGGATTCCTCATCCACGTTCACTTTGAAGAACTTCACGTCGGGACGCTCAGCGGCGAGTTCCTCCATAACGGGCGCGAGCATACGGCAGGGACCGCACCAGCTCGCCCAGAAATCCACGACGCAAACGCCGCTTTCCGTTTCTTTTTTGAAGTTGTTTATATTCAGTTCTTTCATAAACACGATTATACCACACTCTTCCCCGCCTGACAAGCGTTTTCGCGCGGGGCACTCGCGGCGAGGTATCTTTACTTCATTTTCAGGTGCGTTTTGCGGTCGAGGCAGGACGTGCAGTAAGTATGATCGCACGAAAGCCCCGTCTCGCGCAGCGCTTCTATGGGCAGGAAGCCTATGGAATCGCAGCCGAGGTGAGCGCACATCTCCTCGTTCGTCCTGCCGCGGGCGGCGAGGAGCTTGTCCTCGCCCGGCATCTGCACGCCGAAGAGGCACTCGTGTATGATGCGCGGCGAGCCTATGCGCAGATGCACTTCTTTCGCTCCTGCTTTTTTAAGCATCGCGATGATACGGCGCGCGGTGTCTCCCATCATGATGGAGTCGTCCACGAGAGCGACGCGTTTGCCGCCCACCGTCTGCCGCAGAACGTTGTACTTGAGCTTTATCGCTTTCTCTCTTCCCTCGAAATCGTGGTTGAAGAGGTTACGCGAGGAGAATTTGTTCTTCATCACGCCCGCTTTGAGAGGCAGACCGGTCTCGTTGGCATAGCCCTGCGCGTACACCGTACCGCCGTCGGGAACGCCGCAAACGACGTCCGCGTCCGCCGGGCAGGCTTTCGCGAGCAGCCTCCCCGCTCTCTCGCGGAAGGCGTACACCTCGTTGCCGTCGAGTATGGAGTCCGGACGGGAGAAATAGACGTATTCGTACAGGCAGAGACTCGTGCGCCTGCCGCAATAGTTCTCGAAGCTGCGGACGCCGTTCTTCTCGTCCACGCAGACGAGCTCGCCCGGCTTTATGTCACGCACGAATTCGGCTCCCATGGCGTCCAGCGCGCAAGTCTCGCTCGCGAACACCACCGCGCTCCCCTTTTTGCCCATGCAAAGCGGATGGAACCCGCGGGGGTCGCGCACGGCAATGAGCTTTTTGGGCGACATGAGTATCATCGAATATGCGCCTTCGAGGCTGTCCATGACTTCCAGCATGCTCGTTTCGGCGCTCGGGCAGGTCGTGCGGGCGCGCGCGATGAGATGAAGTATCACCTCGGTATCGCGCGTAGACTGGAATATCGCGCCCTCGTCTTCGAGCGCGGTGCGAAGCTGCTCTGCGTTCGTTATGAGCCCGTTCTTGGCAAGGCTTATCGTGCCCTTGCAGTAACGCGTGGTGATGGGCTGGATATCCTCGCTGAGATCCCTGCCGCCGCTGTGACGGACGTGCCCTATGCCTATCTTGCCTTTGAGGCTCTCTATCGTGCGCACGTTAAGCACGTCGTTGACGTGCCCGTTGTCCTTTATGCGCGTGAGCTTGTAATTATCGTTGACGACGACGCCGCAGCTCATGTGTCCCCTGTGCTGCAAAGCGAACAGCCCGTAGCAAAGGTCGCTGCCCACATCGCCGCCGCCGAGATCGAACATGCCGATAACGCCGCACTCTTCTTTCATCTTATCCGCAAAGTACATTGTGCCCTTCTCCTCTGTCGCGCACGTCTTCCCCCTCGGGAAGCGTACGATTAATTATATAATTTCCGCAGGGCATTTGTCAAGGAAGTATGTTCCGAAAATCTCGCGGTTGAAGTTGTGAATTCTATTGCGCGGAGCGTGTTGCATGCGGGGACTTGAATTAAATTTTCCGCGCGACGTCATTTGGCGTGCGCGCTAAGCACAAAACGAAACGGCGTGCCGTGAGGGGGAAGGCATGCCGTTTCTTGAGTGATGGATATTTTACCGCCGCGGGCAAAGGGGATGCCCGCTAAGGAGGTAACGGATTATTGCTTGCTCTCGCCGCCCGCTTC
>DXHS01000119.1 GCA_019113275.1 Candidatus Protoclostridium stercorigallinarum | reverse complement strand
GGACCGACCGGTTATGAGCCGGTTGCTCTAACCAACTGAGCTAAAGGCCCATGTCTTTCGCAAACTTGCTTGAATAATATACTATATTTGCCGCCCGGTGTCAAGAAAAATCCCCTACTTTTTTCATATTTTTTCATTAAAATTCGTACAGGCGTTTTCGCGCCTATATCCCCCGTTCCGACAAGCTATCACATTATTTTCATAATGATATGATGTACAATGCATATGTTGCGACGGACCCTCAAAGATCCGTCAGCGGACATTGAGAGGTCGACATGGATATACTTTACGATCGTTCGGGAAATATGCTCAAGGTAGCGCTCCGCGGCGAGCTGGACGAAAGCTGCGCCGACCGTGTGCGCGATTCGCTTGACAGGAACATACTGCTGTCCGACGCTCGGCGGATAGTTTTCGATCTTTCGCGGCTGTCGTTCATGGATTCTTCCGGGATAGGCGTGCTCGTCGGAAGGTACCGCAAATTTTCCGCGCGTTCGGTCGCGTTCTTTATATCTTCTCCCAACGCAACCGTGGATAAGGTACTCAGACTTTCGGGCATATATACCATCATGCCCGCTATCGATATCGCATAGGAGAGAATAATGGATAATAACATCAGAGTGATCCTGCCTGCCGTAAGTTGCAACGAAGCTCTTGCGCGCAGCATAATAGCCTTTTTTGCCGTAGAACTCGATCCTACGATAGACGAACTCGGCGATATCAAGACCGCGGTGAGCGAAGCGGTTACGAACTGCATAGTCCACGGTTATCCCGGCGAAAAGAAGGGAGATATAGAACTGTATGCGAGCATAAGCGGCGAGGTCTTACATATAGAAATTTCCGACAGCGGAGTGGGCATAGCGGATATCGATGCCGCGCGCAAGCCGTTTTTCACGACTTCGGACGGAGAAGAGCGTTCGGGCATGGGCTTTACTATAATGGAAACGTTTATGGACAGTCTGGAAGTGGAAAACCGCAAGTGCGGCGGCGTCAAAGTCACTATGGAAAAATCGCTGCGGAGAAAAGTGCAGGAGATTTCGGATGCTTCGGCAGGATGAGACCGCAGAACTTATCAGGCTCGCGCAAAACGGCGACGAGCAGGCAAAGACAAAACTTATAACGGAAAACGCTCCGCTCATCAAAAGCGTTATACGTCGCTTTCGCGGGCGAGGTATAGAGTACGACGATCTGTATCAGCTGGGATGCGTCGGTTTTCTGAAAGCTATCAAAAATTTCTCGTTTGAGTTCGATGTACGCTTTTCCACATATGCCGTGCCGATGATACTCGGCGAGGTAAAGCGCTATCTGCGTGACGACGGATACATCAAAGTATCGCGCACCGTAAAAAGCGACGCGGCGCGGATAAACGCCTATATCGAAAAGTATCGTAACGAAAAAGGAGAAACGCCATCCGTCGACGATATCGCGAAAGAGTTCGATATGGAACCTCAGGATGTGGTCTTCGTTCTCGACAGCGCGAAAATGCCGCTTTCGATATACGACGGCACGGACGAAAACGGCGATCGACCGATAATAGATAAGCTGCCGTCTTCCGAAACGGAAAACGACAGTATCGACCGTATCATGCTGCGCGATCTCATCCGTTCCCTGCCCGAGCGCGACCGTAAGATAATTTTGCTGCGTTATTTCCGCGGCTCTACGCAATGCGAAGTCGCCCGTATCCTCGGCGTTTCGCAGGTGCAGATATCCCGGCTTGAAAACAGGATACTCGGTCTGATGAAAAACGAATTCGTCAAACCGTGATCGCGCTTCGGATCGTAAAGATCGACAGCGATCTATAACAGCATATCTCCGCCGTATCAGCGCGAACGCATGCGGCGGAGTTTTGCTATATATTCTTCTTCTGCGGCGGGATCGTAAGTTATCGGTCTGTCGCCGCGGCTGGTGGCGTAAGTGAGGACGTATACCGCTTTTGCTTTTGCGCTTTTGAGCGTCTTTGCGCACTCGTTTGCGGTGGCGCCGGTGGTATATACGTCGTCGATGAGAAGGAGCCGTTTGCTTTTGACGTCGGTCCCGGGAAGCATTTCGAAGCTGCGTTCGAGGAGCCGCGCTCTGTCTTCCCTGCCGAGAGATGTCGCCGACTTTTTACTGTATGTCGTTTTCTTCATGGTCGACAGGACGGGAACGCCGCAGGCTTCGGATATATGCCCGGCAAGCAGCTTCGACTGGTTGTATGTGCGTTTATACTCTTTCTTCGGGTGGAGAGGCACGAACGTTATCGCATCGAACTCCCAGCCGAGGGTCGCGAGAAATTCCGTCATCGGTACAGCCATGAGCCCGGCGTAATACGGTTGTTTTGCGTATTTCAATCCCCACACGAGTTTGTGTACGCTTTCACGCTCGTAAGGGAAAGGCGCTCGGGCGGCGTCGAAAGCGTAGTCGCCGCCGTGCAGACATTTGTCGCAATATTCCCTGCCGCGTTCTGCAAGCGCCGTGCCGCAGCGCTTACAACAATGGCTTATAAACGGAACGAGGCAGTCGGGACAGAGACCGTACCGACTGCTCTCGTGAAGTTCGTTATTGCATGCGGCGCATGTTATACCCTCGGGATAGCCGATCCCGGCAAATGCCTTTTTGATGAGGGTATGTTTATCCATATCACTCGGAAGCGAGGCGCAGTGTTTCGCGCGCGATGACGAGTTCCTCGTTCGTGGGTATCACATATACGAGTACTTTGGAGTCGTCTGTGGAAAGTTTTACCGCTTCGCCGCGCGGGCATGCGTAATTGAGCTTGTTGTCGTACTTCAGTCCGAGATAGGACATGTCGCTGAGAACGCGCTCTCGCACTTCGGGAGTGTTTTCGCCGATGCCTGCGGTAAACGCTATCATATCGACGCCGTCCATTGCCGCGGCATAAGAGCCGATGTATTTTTTGACACGGTAAGCAAACATGTCTATCGCGAGTTCGGCGCGCTTGTTGCCGGCTGCCGCCGCCGCGGTAAGGTCGCGGAAGTCGCTGCTCACGCCGCTTATGCCTTTGACGCCGCAGGACTTGTTAAGATAAGATATCGCCTGCGAAACGTCCCAGCCTTTTTTATGCGTGAGGTATTGCACTACCGACGGATCGATGTCGCCGCTGCGCGTTCCCATGATCAGGCCTTCGAGCGGGGTGAATCCCATGGACGTATCCACGCACTTGCCGTTTTTGACTGCCGAAAGGCTCGCGCCGTTGCCGAGGTGGCAGACTATAAGGTTGAACTCCTTTTTGCCGTATATTTTGGCGGCTTCCTCGGAAACGTACTGATGGCTTATGCCGTGCGCGCCGTAGCGGCGGATCTTGAGTTCTTTATAATCGTCGTAATCTATGCCGTACAGCTTTGCCACGTCCGGCATTGTGCTGTGGAACGACGTATCGAACACGAGCACATGCGGCACGTCGTGCATGACCTTACGGCACGCGTCGATGCCCATAAGGCATGCCGGCATGTGCAGAGGCGCAAGTTCGATGATGTCGCGTATTTTTTCGCGGGTCTCGTCGGTAACAAGGGCGCTTTCGGTGAAATACTCGCCGCCGGCGACTACTCTGTGCCCTACGGCGGAGATCTCGTCAGCGCTCTTTATGACGCCGTATTCCGGGTCGGTCAGGACTTCGAGCACTTCCTTTATCGCGACTTCGTGATTGGGAAGATTCTTTTCTATGACGGCTTCTTTCTTCCCCGTGTGTTTGAGAAAGGAATTGCCTATTCCTATCCTGTCGGCTACGCCTTTGGCGAGCACCTGTTCGTTGTCCATTTCGAACAGGCGGTATTTGAGCGATGAGCTTCCTGCGTTGATGACTAATACTTTCATTCTTTACCCCTTAGGTGTGATTTGTCGTTATTTTCCTGCCTGGAGCGCGGTGACCGCGACGGTGAGTACGATATCGTCCGTGCAGCAGCCGCGGGAGAGGTCGTTGAGAGGCTTTGCGAAACCCTGGCAGATTGGTCCGACCGCGACGAATCCGCCCAGTCTTTCCGCTATCTTGTAGCCGATGTTGCCCGCATTGATATCGGGGAACACGAACACGTTCGCGCTGCCCGCGACGTCGCTGCCGGATGCTTTGATAGCCGCAACCGCGGGAACGAGAGCTGCGTCAAACTGGAATTCGCCGTCGAGCAAGAGTTCCGGAGCCTCGGACTTTGCGAGTTCGACGGCGGCTCTTACGCGCTCTACGGTGTTGCCGTATTTTACGTCGTTGCCCGAACCCTTCGTGGAGAAGGACAGCATCGCGACTCTCGGCTCTATGCCGCCTATCACTTTCGCGGTCTCTGCGGACGCTTTCGCTATCTCGACGAGCTGCTCGCTCGTGGGACAGATGTTGAGCGCGCAGTCGGCGAACACGAATACCCCGTCTTTGCAATATTTATTGCCGCCGTCGGGCGCGATCATTATGAAGCAGCTGGAAACGAGCTTTGTGCCGGGAGCGGTTTTGATGACCTGCAGCCCGGGGCGAAGAGTGTTCGCCGTGGAGTGGCAGGCGCCGGACACGTAACCGTCGACGTCGCCCGCTTTGAGCATGAGAGCGCCGAACATCGTACGGTCTTTGGCGGCTTCGGCAGCCATCTGCTCGGTCATGCCTTTATCCTTGCGCAGTTCGTAGAGGAGCGCTGCGTATTTCTTCGTAAGATCGCTCGTGAGCGGATCGATGAGCGTTATCCCCGTGAGATCTGCTCCGGGCGCTATCCGCTCGCACTCTTCTTTGTTGCCTATGAGAACTATCTTGGCTATGCCTTCTTTCGTTATGCGCGCGGCGGCTTCCACTACGCGTTTGTCCTCGCCTTCGCAGAGCACAATGGTCTTTTTAAGTTCTGCCGCTCTGCTTTTTATCCGATCAAGATATGCGGACATGCTCGAAACTCCTTGTGTATTTGATTGAAATTTGTTAAAATGATTATATAACAATGCAGCGCAAAAGTAAATCGATTTTTAATCAAAAGGAGAAAAATATGAAATACTGTGCCGTCATATGCGAACTCAATCCCTTCCATAACGGACATGAATATATCTTCCGTAAAGCTCGTGAGGTAAGCGGATGCGACAGGCTGATCGCGATCATGAGCGGACCGTTCGTGCAGCGCGGCAGACCCGCCGTGACAAGCGAACGGCTGCGCGCCGAATGTGCCATGCGCTACGGTGCGGACGCGGTCATAGAACTCCCTGTGGTATATGCTGCGGCATCGGGAGAAATATTTGCGCGCGGAGCGGTAAATATCCTTAATACTATGCCTGACATAGTATACCTTGTGATGGGGACGGAGAGTGATGATCCCGAATTGCTGCGGCGTATCGCGGAGATACGCGCCGAAAACGGTGAAAAGTTCAACGACGCTCTTGCCGCGCGGCTGGGCGAAGGGCTACCTTATGCCCGCGCACTTACCCGCGCTCTCTGTGACGTCATGCCTGACGTACCGCCCGAAAAAACGGAAAAAGCGCTCACCTGTCCTAACAATATCCTTGCGATAGCGTATGCCGCTGCTCTGATCGCGAGCGGCAGCCGCGCGGTGTTTATGCCCGTAAAACGCGCGAACGATCCCGACAGATTTGCTTCCGCCACGGCTTTGCGCGGATACGTGTCCGATCGTGACGCGGAAAAATATATGCCGCATCTCGCTCGTGAGATATTGCATAACGGCGCCGCAGCCGACGAGAAGGCATTCGATCTTCTCGTCATGCACGCTTTACGAAGCGCGTCGCTTGCCGATATCGCTTCGACGCCCGACTGTGCCGAAGGGTTCGAGCATAAACTCAAAGATCTGGCGAGCGTATGCGGCAGTTTTTCGGAACTAATGTCCGCCGTGCCCACATCGCGGTTCACGCGCAGCCGCATAATGCGCATATGCCTGCAAACTCTTCTCGGTATTACGCGCGATATGCAGCACTCGGGATATGTTTGCTCGCGGCTCATAGGTGTTCGTGAGGATGCAAAGGATCTGCTTTCGGTATTGCCCGAAAATATAATTATAGGTAAGCGCGGTGAAGCGGCGATCCCGCGCGAGCATTTGCGGTGCTTTGCGGCGGAGCGGCGTGCTTCCGACATATATTCGCTCATTTGCGGAACGCCGTGTGATTTTTATTCCAGACTTCTTACGGTATAACGGCGGATATACGGAGACGGGTAAATACTTCCCCGTTATTTCACGGGATATTGCTGCCAAGCGGTATTCTGCCGAAAGGCGATATTCGGAAAATCGACATTAAAAAAGCATGCGGACGTGCCGCATGCTTTTTCCGCGTATATCGTATGAAGAGTCACACCATTTCCGCGAGTTCGCGTATGAGCCGCGCGGATTTTTCCCAGCCGAGACAGGGATCTGTCACCGACATGCCGTAAGTGCAGCCGTCCGGCTTCTGATTTCCGTCTTCGATATAGCTTTCCACGAGCAGTCCCTTGACTACGGTATTGAAATTTTCGTAACGCATGTTGCCGAAAACTTCTTTTGCGATACGTATCTGTTCCAGTGCGTTTTTACCGCTGTTGGAATGGTTCGTGTCTATTATTATCGCGGGGTTTTCGAGATGCTGTTTGAGATACATCTCGTAGAAGCGGATAACGTCTTCGTAATGGTAGTTGGGGATGTTGTTTCCGTATACGTCCACTACACCGCGAAGGACGGCGTGTGCGTATTTGTTCCCCGTGGTCTTCACCTGCCAGCCGCCGTACTTGAATTCGTTGGGGATCTGTGCGGCGTATATCGAATTGAGCGTTACCGAGAAGCTGCCGTTC
Source organism: Candidatus Protoclostridium stercorigallinarum (assembly GCA_019113275.1). GTDB lineage: Bacteria > Bacillota > Clostridia > Christensenellales > Pumilibacteraceae > Protoclostridium > Protoclostridium stercorigallinarum. The sequence continues at coordinate 25,037 of DXHS01000119.1, read as the reverse complement.
ATGGGGTTTTTTACGCCTACGGGGACGTCTATGCCGCTCGCTACGAGACGGTGCTGCTGATTTTCGGTAGATCGCGCTCCTATCGCGATATACGAGAGGAAATCGCTGACGTAGTCGAGGTTATCCGGATAGAGCATCTCGTCGGCTGCGGTGAGCCCGCTCTCGCGTATCGCGCGGATGTGCATGTGACGGAGATTGCATATGCCGTTTTGTATGTCGGTATTTCCGGTGTGGGGGTTGGGACTATGGAACATCCCTTTATAGCCCTCGCCTTTCGTGCGCGGTTTTTCCGTATATATGCGGGGCATGAGCAGGAATTTGTCCTTGACTTCTTCTGCAAGACCGGCAAGACGGGTCACGTAGTCCACGACCGCGTCTTCGTTGTCCGCGCTGCACGGACCGATTATTATCACCTTGCGCTTGTCGCTGCCGTCGATTATCGCGCGCAGTTCCGCGTCTCTTTCCTTCTTGATCGCCGCAAGCTCCTCGGTCATCGGTACGATGGCTTTGGCTTCCTCCGGGCTCATGATCTTGTTTACTTTTTCGAACATATATGCTTCCTCTGTAAAAATTATCCGTAGATGTCTATAATGTCCTTGAATGCGCCGGGACATACGAAGTCCGCAAGTGCCCCCGTCTTGCCCGAACGGATCATCTCCCTCACCGCGTGAGAGGATATCATGGGCTCGTCCGCGTCGTAATAAGTGATGTTTATGCGGGGCTGCGCTTTGAGGTATATCTCTGCGATCGCCGCTTCGTGCGCTCTGTCCTCGTCGTTCCTGATGCCGCGCACGAGCTCGAAGCAATTTTTACGTTCGGCGTAATCGGTGAGCATCCCCGAAAAACTTTCGATCGTCACGCGCTCCGTGTTTTGAAGCGAAAGTTCCGCTATGCGGACGCGCTTATCCGTCGCCGTCGTGCCTTCTTTATACGTCAATTCCGCTACTGCGACTATCACGGCATCGAAATCGTCAAGCGCCTTGTTTACGACGTCCGAGTGTCCTCGGGTAAACGGGTCGAACGTTCCCGGGAATATGCAGAGCGGCTTTTTGTGCGATCTGTGTAAAAACGTCACGCCCGTATCCGAGTACTTACGCCTGTCCGATTCGTAGCCCGCGTGGTCAAAGTAGCTGTCCGCCGCATGCTCGACCACTATACAGCCGCCATCCGCCAGCAGATCGTTATCCGAGATCGCTTTCAGCAGGCGGTTTTCTTCTCTCTGTGCGTATGGCGGATCGAGAAATATCACATCGAATTTTCTGCCAGCGAGTTTTCTTACGGCTACCTTCCAGTCGGTGTTGTATACCCTTTCGCATATCCCGAGCGAGGCAAGGTTTTTACGCGCGATCGCGGCGGATGCCGGATCTTTTTCCACGAATACCGCGCTTTCGGCTCCGCGGCTGATCGCTTCGATACCCAGCGCACCCGTGCCTGCGAACAGATCGAGCACCGCGCCACCCGTATGTCCGCGCGAGAAAAGTATGTCGAATATGCTTTCGCGCACTTTTTCCGACGTGGGGCGCGTGCCGCGTCCTTCGGGCGCGAGCAGGCGCTTTCCTCTGAATTTTCCCGCTATCACTCTCATCTGCGCAATATCCTCGTGGGGGTGATTATCATGTCCGGACGAATGTCCGTTGCCTCGACGGCGAATTTTTCGCATTCCTGCTCGTCGAAAGCTATGCCTATCGCGAGCGTTTTGTGCGCTGCAAGGTATCTGTCGTAATATCCTCCGCCGAAACCTATCCTGTTCAGATCTTTGTCGAAAGCTATGAGCGGAACTACGGTGATGTCGCAGGGCTTGTCCGTATATACGTCCTTGGAGCGCGAATACAGCTTCATGCCGCTGCCTTCGACGATGGGGACATAGACGTCCGCATGCTCGGAAATACTCGCTATGATATCCGCGGTGGACACTTCTCCCGGCAGCGATTCGTAACAGAATACCGAATTTGCTTCGCCTATCACGGAAAGCAGCTTTTCGGCTATCGCCCGTTCTTTGTTTTCGCGGTCTTTGACCTCGCGGCGGATCGCCTTATATGATCTTCTTATTTCGCTTTTATCCATGAGTTTACGTCCGTTTGGCCCCGAGCGAAGTGAACACTTCGTATTCGTTGGTGCCGAATGATCGTGCGAGCTCCGAGGGGGAGATATGTCCGCCCATGACTTCGACGATATCCCCCGCTTTCGTCTCCCTTCCGCACTCGACGAGCGTACAGTCCATACACACGGAGACGACTTTTCTGCGCCTGCCCGCTACATACATATATCTCGCTTTGCCGAGACGGCGATAGCCGTGCGCATGACCTATATCCGTCACCGCTATGTATGCGACTTTGCGGAGCGTTCCGCTGCCGTACCCGACATGTTCTCCCGCATGTACCCTGCGGGTCTCCAGCACCTCCGCAGTGACCGTCATCGCGGGCAAATATCCTTTTATGCCGCCGTAAAGCGCGATCCCGCAGCGTGCGATGCCGTACGGTACTTCGGCGGTCAGTGCGCCGCTCGAAACTATGTGTCTCGGCAGATCGCAGCCGCGGGTCACTCTCTCGAAATCGTCGAGCTGCCGTTGTACCGCCGACCGATCCGTAGCGTCGTAAAAGTGCGAATAAACGGAGCTCACGAGCGTGTTTTCCTTTGCCTTCGCTATGAGAGTCGCCGCGTTTTCGGCGTCCGCGCCGAACCTGTTCATCCCGGTGTTCAGCTTTATCGCCGTGCGCCTGCCCGAGAATGCCGCTACGTCGCGCAGGCAAGTAAGCGTGTATATGACGTTTTCCGCGGTAAGGCGCGGATATCTGCACGGGTGCAGTATCAATATATCGCGATCCACGCCCGCGGCGAGAAGTTCCTTTGCCTCGTTCTCCGTCGCGACCGCAAAGGAATCCGCGATACGGGCGAGCGCTTTTGCCGTGATCACGCTTCCGTGCCCGTAAGCGTCGGCTTTTATCACGGCGATGAGCTTACAGTTATTCGATATTTTCGAGGCGTTGCGCCGCACGGCGCAGAGATCGGTATGTATATCCACATATAAAATATATGCGGCAGGCACCGATCGCTGTTCAGTATCTCAGGTAACTGTCGAAAGCGTTTTCGATGTGAGAAATTTTGCCCGTATCCAGGCGGACTTCGATCACGTCGAAGCGCGCGGGTGCGCCGAATAACATGCTCTTTTTTATATATTGGCTCGCGACCATGCTGAGCTTGCGTTGCTTGCGGACGTCCACCGCTTCCGCCGGTTCGCCGTAAGCGTCGCTCATCCTCGCTTTGACCTCGACGAATATCAGGAATTCGTCGTCCGTCGCGATAAGATCTATCTCGCCTATGTCCGTAGTGAAATTGCGCGCAAGTATGCGATATCCGTTATCTCTCAGATATTTTTCTGCGAGTTTTTCTCCGCGGCTGCCCGAGGTTTTGTTCTCATGTTTGCTCATCGATGAACTTCCTTATAAAGGTGCGTCGGTGCAGTTCGCACGGTCCGAATTTTTGTATGGCGGCGATATGTTCGGCGGTGCCGTATCCTTTGTGTTTTGCGAAACCGTACATCGGATACAGCTCGTCCGCTTTACGCATGAATCTGTCGCGCGTTACTTTCGCTATTATGCTTGCGCAGGCGACCGCGTAACTTTTCGCGTCCGCCTTGACGATCGACTCGCAGCGATATGGCAGATCGAGCCCTTTTACAGCGTCTATAAGTACTATGTTAGGCGAAGTATCGAGCGCTTTTACGCATTTTTCCATTCCGAGCTTGGTCGCGGCAAGTATATTTATCTCGTCGATGACATTTTCGTCTATGCTTACTACCGACCACGATATCGCGGAAGCGGTTATTTTTTCATACAGCTCTTCGCGTTTTTTCTCGGAAAGTTTTTTGCTGTCGTTCACACCGTCTATGATGTTTTTCCCGGGGATGCAGCACGCGACCGTTACGGGTCCCGCAAGAGGACCTCTTCCCGCTTCGTCCACTCCCGCGACGCAGCCGCCGTAAGTTTCGTCGAATGTGTAAAGTTCCCGTGTATCGCTCATGCTTTTTCGAGGATGATCTTGCCCATCCTTCCTTTTCTGAAATCGTCGATCACCGCATAAGCGGCGCGTTCGTCGTCGGTCTCCCCGCCTTTGACGAGAAAGCCGCGGGCGCGGGCTATATCGGTAAGCGTTTCATGCTCGTCCGCGGACGGGACTACGCCGTAACGGCGTTCTATCGCGCCGGAGGGAGCGAGCTTTTTTACGAGTTCCGCGGCGAGCCCGTACATATCGAGCACTTCGTCGCGTATGCTGCCTATGAACGCAAGGTCGAGCGCGACCGTCCGATCGTCCAGCTTGGGATACAGCGTCCCGGGCGTATCGAGCACTTCGAGGTACGGAGTCACTCTCACCCACTGCTGACCGCGCGTTACTCCCGCCTTGTTCCCCGTCAACGTTTTCGCTTTTCCGCAGAGATTGTTTATCAGCGTGCTTTTTCCCGAATTCGGCACGCCTATCACCATGGCGCGGATGACGGCGTTTATGCCGCGGGCCTTTTTCTTCGCTATTTTGTCGGCGCAGACCTCTCGCAGTTTTTCCGCCAGCACTTTGGACGCGTTAGTTGCCGTGGAATCGAGTTTGAGTGCGTATTTGCCGCTGCCGGATAATCGCGCTATCCAGCAGCTTAAGTCTGCGGCTTCCACGAGATCCGCTTTATTGAGAACATATACGACGGGTTTGCCTTCGGATATGCGGTCGAGTTCCGGATTTATGCAGGAAAACGGCGCGCGGCTGTCGAGTACATACACGACGGCATCCACGAGCCGTATCTTTTCCTCCATTTCGCGGAGGGATCTGTTCATGTGTCCGGGAAACCAGTTGATGATCATTTTTTCAGGTCGGGGCGGCGAGCAGCCGTCAACATCTCCGATTGTTCTCTGCGCCAGCGCGCTATATTGGCATGATGCCCCGAAAGCAGTACTTCGGGCACTTCCCTGCCTTCGAATACGGCGGGACGGGTATATTGCGGATATTCGAGAAGCCCGTGCGAAAAGCTCTCCTCTTCCGTCGATCCCGCGCAGCCGAGCACGCCCGGAACGAAGCGAAGGAGCACGTCTATCGCGACCATCGCCGCGAGCTCGCCGCCCGTGAGCACGTAATCGCCTATGGAAAGCTCTTCGAATCCGCAGATATCCAGCGCACGCTGGTCCACTCCTTCGTAGTGCCCGCAGAGGAACAAAAGGCGCTCCTCTTGCGCGAGTTCTTTCGCTATGTAGGGGTCGAGAGTTCTGCCGCGCGGCGACATGAATATCCTGCGGGCTTTCCCTTCGGGGTCTACCGAGCGCACGCAGTCGACTATCGGCTGGGGCAGCATGACCATTCCCGCGCCTCCGCCGTACGGTACGTCGTCGCACTTGAAATGCTTGTCTTTGGTATGAAGGCGGATATCCTCTTCGTGAATGTTCACGATCCCGCTTTTTTCCGCTCTGCCTATCATGCTCTGATGCAGCGGTGCGAACATATCGGGAAAGAGCGTAAGTATGTCAATCCTCATAACAGCATACCTCGGAAAAAGCGGCGGCGCTGACCGTGACACTGCGCGCTTTGCCGTCATAACTCAGGGCGAGTTTTTTAAGGAAGGGAAAGCGCACGGTCTTTTCTCCGCGTACCGTGAATACGTCTGCGGAGCCGTAATTGTCGATACTTGCTATCTTTCCTATCTCTTCGCCGCTGTCGAGAAAAAGTTTGCAACCGACGAGATCGACGATGAAGTATTCTCCGTCGTCGAGTTGCCTCGCCTGAGAGCGGTCTATCTCGATGACCTTGCCTACGAGCAGTTCGGCGGCGTTACGGTCGGTTATCCCCTCGAAAGAAAGATAGACGAAACCGCCCCGGACGCTTGCGCTGCGGAGCTTGAGCGGACAGCCTCCGACAAGCACAGCCCGCAGCCGTCCGAATTGCGAAGGGTCGTCGGTGTCCGGTCTTACTTTGACCTCGCCCTTTATCCCCTGCGCTTTAACGATCTCGCCTATTGTCAGTTTCAAATTCAGATCTCCGTCAGTTCGACGGTATAGTTTTTTCCTTCCTTGGCGCCGGCTGCCTTGACGATAGTGCGCAGCGCTTTGGCGGTGCGGCCCTGTTTGCCGATCATTTTGCCCATATCTTCTTTGGATACGGTCACGCTGATCGTCTCGCCGTTTATCTCCACTTTTACCGCGCTCTTATCGTCAACCAGCTTGCCGACAAGGAACTCTACAAGTTCCTGCATGATCAACCTTCTTTATCCGTCTTCTTTTTGCCGGTCTTTGCGGGAGGGCGCTTACCTGCGGGGATGATCTCCTGCTGCACGAAAAGCGATCTTACCGTGTCCGTAGGCTGCGCGCCGTTGGCAAGCCACTTCTTGGCTTTCTCCGCGTCGATCTTGACGACAGCGGGATCGGCGAGCGGATCGTAAGTACCGACGATGTCGATGAAACGTCCGTCCCTGGGAGCGCGCTCGTCCGCAACTACTATGCGGTAAAAGGGAGATTTCTTATCGCCCATTCTCGTAAGTCTGATCTTTACCATTTTATGTTTCTCCTTGTTTGTGATCTTTTATCAGAAAGGCAGTCTGCCTTTGTTGTTTTTCAGTTTGCGCATGAGATCGCGCGTCTGCTCGAACTGTTTGAGCAGCTGGTTGACATCCTGTATCGTCGTGCCGCTGCCCGCGCTTATGCGCCTGCGGCGGGAAGATTTGATTATTTCGGGATGCTCGCGTTCTTTCTTGGTCATGGAGCTGATTATCGCTTTGAAACGCTCGAGCCTCTTTTCGTCGATATCTTTATCGCCGATATTGTATCTGCCCATGCCCGGAAGCATCTGCATCACTTCGCCGATACCGCCCATTTTTTTGAGCGACTCGAACTGCACGAGGAAATCGTCAAGCGTGAACGTAGCGTCTTTGACGCGCTTTTCCATTTTGCGCATCGTTTCCTCGTCCATCGCTTCCTGCGCGCGCTCGACGAGAGATACCACGTCGCCCATACCGAGTATACGGCTCGCCATGCGGTCGGGGTAAAACGGCTCGATATCCGTTATCTTCTCTCCCGTGCCGCAGAATTTGATGGGCTTGCCCGTGACCGCTCTTATAGAAAGAGCCGCTCCGCCTCGCGTATCGCCGTCCAGCTTCGTGAGGATCACGCCGGTGATGTCCAACCTGTCGTTGAACGTGGTTGCGACGGTCACGGCGTCCTGACCCGTCATTGCGTCTACCGTGAGAAGTATCTCGGTAGGACGGACGGACTTCTTTATATCCTCAAGCTCGCGCATAAGCTCGTCGTTTATGTGAAGCCTGCCGGCGGTATCAATGATCACGGTATCGAAACCGTTGGAGAGCGCGTGCTTTATCGCCTGTTCTGCGGTCTTTACGGGCTTTTGCGTGCCTTTTTCAAAGACCTCTGCGCCTGCGTTCCCGCCTACCACTTTTAACTGATTGATCGCCGCAGGACGGTATATGTCGCATGCGACGAGAAGCGGTTTTTTGCCCTGCTTTTTGAGCAGCGCGGCAAGTTTACCGCACATCGTCGTCTTGCCCGCGCCCTGGAGCCCGCACATCATCACTACCGTGGGCGGCTTGCTCGAAACTTCGAGTTTGGCGTTCTTATTGCCCATCACGGCGGTCAGCTCGTCGCTGACTATCTTTACGACCTGTTGCCCGGGCGTCACGCTCTTGACGATCTCTTCGCCCTTGGCGCGTTCGCTTATCTTTGCGACGAGATCTTTGACCACGCCGTAATTGACGTCCGCTTCTAGCAGCGCTATGCGTATCTCGCGCATAGCCTGTTTTATCTCGTATTCATCCAGCTTGCCGCGGTTGGCGAGTTTGCCGAATACGTGTTTGAGCTTTTCGCCCAGTCCGGAAAATACTCCCATTTTCACCTCATCATAATTCGGAAAGCAGCGCGTCCGCATCCGCTTTGGCTTTTACGGAGTCCCCGTGCGCCAGAGAATCGGAAACGCTAGCGACCGCCGCTCTTATATCCGCAAGTCTGGCGGCGAAGCCCAGCGTTTCTTCGTACTTGCAGAGCGATCTTTCGCAGGTCTTTACGGTGTCTGCCACGGCTTGCCGCGAGATGCCGTATGACGCGGCGATCTCTCCGAGCGAAAGGTCGTAATCGAAATAATCGCGCACGATATCCCGCTGCTTTTCCGTAAGCAGTCCGCCGTAAATATCGCTGAGCAGGGATATGTGCAGATCTTTCATTCGTTCCACCTTATATGGCTGTAAAGCCGTTTGACTTTACAAGTATACGATATAATGAAAGACATGTCAAGCATTTCGGCTTGACATGTCTGAAATATCATGTGAAAATTTCAGCCGTCTACTATCGCGGAGACAAAACTTTCGGCGTCGAACTTCTCGAGGTCGTCTATCCCCTCGCCTACGCCCACATAGACAACGGGGACTTCTTCCTCTCCGGATATGGCGAGCACTACGCCGCCTTTTGCTGTACCGTCAAGTTTGGTGAGGATGATGCCGTCTATGTCTATGGCTTCGTTGAAAAGCTCCACTTGCGACAGCGCGTTCTGCCCCGTAGTCGCGTCGAGCACGATGTAATTGAGGCGCATCGCTTCGGGGAATTCGCGGTCTATCACGCGGTCGATCTTTTTGAGCTCTTCCATAAGGTTGACCTTATTGTGGAGCCTGCCTGCCGTATCCACTATCGTGACCTGCGTTCCTTTGCTCTTAGCGCTTTGCAGCGCGTCGTAAACTACGGAGGCGGCGTCCGCGCCTTCGGCGTGCTTGACTATGCGCACGCCCGCGCGCTCAGCCCATACGGTGAGCTGGTCGGCCGCCGCGGCGCGGAAGGTGTCGCCTGCGACTATCGTTACGCTTTTGCCCGCTTTTTTGTAATTATGGGCGAGCTTGCCTATCGAAGTGGTCTTGCCCACTCCGTTCACGCCGGCGACGAGTATGACGAGCGGATAAGTCTCTTCGGGCAGTTCGTAATCCACGGTCTCGCACATTATGCGTTTGAGTTCGTCGCGTACCTGTTCGGACCTTGTTATGTGTTTTTTGTCTATCGTCGTTTTGAGCTCGTCGAGGATGGCACGCGTGGTCTCGCTTCCTATGTCGGCGGACAGCAGCGCAGTCTCCAATTCGTCGTAAAATTCGTCGTTCAGCACACCTCCGGTGAACAGTTTGTTCAGCCGGTAAGCGATCGCATCCTTTGTCTTTTTAAGAGCCTCTTTGATCTTTGCGAAAAAACCCATCTGTCGTCCTCCGTTATTCTGCGAGTTTGACGGCGTCTGCAAGTTTGACGGATACCATCTTGGATACGCCTTTTTCTTCCATGGTCACGCCGTACAGCGCGTCCGCAAGTTCCATGGTGGGCTTACGGTGGGTTATCACGATGAACTGCGTTCCGCGGCTGAATCGTTTGAGATACTTTGCAAAGCGGAGCACGTTTGCATCGTCGAGAGCCGCTTCTATCTCGTCGAGCACACAGAAAGGCATGGGGCGGAGTTTGAGTATCGCAAAAAGTATCGCTATCGCCGTCATTGCCTTTTCTCCGCCCGAGAGCAGAGAAAGCAGCTGCAGTTTCTTCTGCGGCGGCTGCGCCTTGATCTCCACGCCCGCGGACAGTTCGTCCTCGCCCGGACCGGGTTCGGTAAGCGAAAGTTCCGCCGTACCGCCGTCGAAAAGTTCGCGGAATATCACCTTGAAGTTGTCGTTGATCTGCCTGAATTTTTCGGTGAATACCGTTTTCATCTCCTTGGAAAGATCGGAGATTATTTTTACGAGATCGCGTTCGGCATCGGACAGGTCGTCGCGCTGCTTTTCCATCTCGTTGTATTCGGCGTAAAGCGCTTCGCATTCCTCTATGGCGCCGAGGTTCACGTGCCCGAGGTTCTCTATCCTGCGGCGCAGTTTCTGAGCTTCTTCTATACCGCTTTCGATCTCGAAATCTTCGCTGCGGAGAGGCACGCATTCTTCGTAAGTGAGCTTATAAACTTCGCTTATGCGCTGCTGCATCTGTTCGAGATCGGTATCCACTTTCTGCAGTTTGAGGTCTTCGGCGTTGCGCAGTTCGGTCAGTTCGTTGAGCTCGTTGGCGAGACGGATACGTTCGGCGTCGTATGCGTTGAGATCGTTCTGTATCTTGGTCTTATATTCGCCGAAACCCGTTATCAGCTTTTTGAGCTCGGCGACGCGGTTGCTGTCGTTCTCGCCTATACTGAGACGTATTTTTTCCGCTTCCGCGCGCTTTGCTTCCGCCTGAGCGTTCTGCTCGTCGTAGCTTGCGCGAAGACGTTCGATCTCGCTCTTTGCGGAGTTTATCGCGCCGCCCAGTCTTTCGATATCCCTGTCGGTATTTGCGAGTTCGTTTTCCGCCGCGGCGATATCTATGCGAAGCGACGTGAGCTCGGCATGCAGTTTGTCCGCCGATTCGCGCAGCTCGTTGACTATATCCGAATTTTGCGCGCCTTCGCCCAAAGCACTCTCTTTACGGCTGCGGGTGAGGTCTTCCAGCTCGCCTACCGAGTTTATGTCGCGGGTGATCTCGCCGACGCGCGTCTCCCATGCAAGGAGCTGAGCGGATTGTTCGCCGAGTTCCCTGTCGGTATCTTCCGTTTCGCCGGTAAGTTTTATGTATTGCTGTTCGTGCGCGGCGATGGATACGTCGAGGTCGTGGGTCTCGGACGAGAGTTTCTTTATCTCGAGCGTAAGCGTTCCCTGCTCCGCGGTTATCCGCGAGATCTCCTTTTCGTAAGCGGAGATCTTTTCTTTGACGCCCGAAAGCTGCTCTTCCATTTCGCGCAGTTCGCGGTCGTATGCGAATACGTTGGCGACGTCCGCTTTTTTGCTGCCGCCCGTGATCGAACCCGCGGGATTGATTATGTCTCCGTCGAGCGTGACTATGCGGAAAGCGTAGCGCGACGCGCGCGCTATGCGTATGCCCGTTTTGATGTTGTCTACGATAACGGTAGTGCCGAGCAGCCAACGCACGATGTTATCGTACTTGCTGTCGTAAGAAACGAGATCGGCGGCGACGCCGAAGCAGCCTTCCGCGTTGAGGTAGCTTCTCGAATCGTCTCGAAGATTGCGCGGACGGATGGTGGACATGGGAAGGAAGGTCACTCTGCCGAACGAGCGTTTTTTGAGTTCGTTGATTATATAAGTGGCTTCATCCTCGGTCTTGGTTATGATGTTCTGCACCGCTCCGCCGAGAGCCATCTCCACCGCAGTCTCGTATGCTTTGGGGACCTGTATGATATGCGCGACCACGCCTTCGATGCGCGAGGAGAGTTCCTTATCTGTTTTTGCGGCGGCGAGCAGTCTCGATACGCTGCGTTCGAAACTTCCGTTCTCGTCGCGCAGCTTGGTGAAGAGATCCCGCCTCTCCGTCATCGTATAATATTTGGCGTTTATCTTGGTGAGTTCGGCGTTCAGTTTAGAGAGCGAAGCGAGGTTCTCGTTGTTTTTTCGGGAATCTTCGTCCAGACGCTTTCCCGCTTCGTCGCGTTTCTGTTTTTCCGCGGCGAGACGGTCGCCGAGCTCTTTTGCGGTGCGTTTTTTATCCGCATTGGCTGCGGTCGAGGTCTCCACCCGCGCGCGCAAAGAAGTTATGCTGCTTTCCAGACCTTCGCGTTCGGTGAGCAGTTTGCTCATGTTCGCCTTGATCTCGGTGAGCTTTTCCATAGCTTCTATGAGAGAGCGATGGCTTTTTTCCTCTTCACCTTCGGACGCGGCGATCTTGTCCATGGTGTCCCGCCAGGCAGTATCCGTCTCCTCCGCCTTGCTCTTCATTCCGGCGATGAGAGCACTCTTTTCCTCTTTCAGCGCGAGCGCCTCGGCGATCGACTTTTCGGCATTGCGTATGTCCGCTTCGTATCTGGAGATATCCGAAAGATATCCGTCGCACTTTTCTGTTATATAGCGCACTTCGCTGAGTATGGTCTCTATCTGACCGCTGTTCGTGGCTTGCGCGACGGAAAGACTGACGAGCTCGTCGTTATGCTTTGCGATAGTCTCGTCCGTATTGTTTATCTCCGCCATGGTGCGGTTGTAGTTATCGACGGCTATCTCGCCCGCCGCGCGGCACTCTTCCAGCTTTTTAATGAGTTCGTTGCGCTTTTCGATGATGAAATTTTTGGTCTCCGTCGTAGTCTCGTACTGGTGGAGATAAATATTGATCTCATAATTTTTGAGCTGCTCATAAAGCTCGAGATATTTGCGTGCGTTCTGCGCCTGCTTTGTGAGCGGCGCCAGCTGTTTGCTTTTTTCGTTGAGTATGTCCGTGATACGCGAAAGACTGTCCCGCGTGCGCACGAGGCGGCGCTCGGACTCTATCTTCTTAGCTTTGAACTTGGATATTCCTGCGGCTTCGTCGAATATGCTGCGGCGGTCTTCGGGTTTGGACGAGATGAGCTCGTCTATCTTGCCCTGACCTATTATCGAATAACCCTCTTTGCCGACGCCGCTGTCACGCAGAGCTTCGATGATATCCGTTCTGCGGCAGGGCGTTTTGTTGATGAGATACTCGCTCTCGTTACTGCGGAAAAGTTTACGGGTGATAACGACTTCGTCGAAATTGAGATCGCGAAAAATGTGCTCCGTATTATCGAAATACAGAGACACTTCGCAGAACGACTGCGATTTTCGTTTCTCGGTGCCGCCGAAGATAACGTCCTGCATATTGCCGCCGCGCAGCGTTTTGGACGACTGCTCGCCGAGCGCGAAACGGATGGAATCAGCCACGTTGCTCTTGCCGCACCCGTTGGGTCCGACTATCGCCGTGACACCTTCGCCGAATTTGATATCCGTCTTGTCAGCAAAGGACTTGAATCCGTTTATTTCCATCTTTTTGAATTTCACAGCAAAAACCTCTATGAAATATTATACCACGTGCTTCATATAAAAGCAATCTATTTCCCGAGTTCGTGAAGTTTTTCCAGCGCGTATTTTGCCGCTTCCTGTTCGGCGTCGCGCTTGCGCCTGCCTTCGCCTCGGGCAGTCACGCCCGCGGCTCTTACAGTCGCCGCAAAGTGCGGTTTGCCGTCACGTTCGCTTTCGGTAACCCCGTATTCGGCAAGTTTCAGCTTATGCGCCTGGCAGTATTCCTGGAGCTCGCCTTTGTAATTGCGCTTCCCCGATGTCATCACTTCGCGTATACGGTCGCCGAGAAAACGCTCCACGAACTCCGCCGCTTTTTCGTATCCCGCGTCGAGATATACGGCTCCGAGTACCGCTTCGAATACGTCGGCAAGGACCTTGCTGTCCGAATGATCGTTGTTGCGCTCGCCGTTGCCGTAGAGAACGAACTCGCTCAGACCCGCGGCGACAGTGGCGTCCTCGAGAGGCTCGGAAGAGACTATCATGCTGCGGCGTACCGTCATGATTCCTTCGTCGCCGTCTGCCTTATAAAGCATTTCGGCGACTATCAGCCCGAGCACGCCGTCGCCGAGAAATTCCAGCCGTTCGTATGAGCATACGTCGTGTTCGTTTGCGTACGAAGAATGAACGAAAGCGCGTTCAAGAAGCGTTTTGTCTTTGAACGCGCAGCCTATGATGTTTTCTATCTTCGATATATCCTTTTCCGTCATTTCGCGCTGTCGTCGATACCTTTGCGTATCACGTCGTATACGTTGCCGCGGCGTATGGAGATGAGCTGGTTGACGCACTGCTTTATCGCGGCGGCGTTTGACGAACCGTGCGCTTTGATCACCGGCTTTTTCGTGCCGAGGAAAACCCCTCCTCCGTAGTTGTTGTAGTCCATGTCGCGGCGCAGTTCGGAGAAAGCCTTTTTCATGAACAGGTATCCGATCTTGGCGGAAAGCGAAGACATTATCGCGTTTTTGAGCGCTTTCATGACCATCTTAGCGGCTCCTTCGCTGCCTTTAAGAAGAACGTTCCCGTCGTAACCGTCGCACACCACCACGTCGTACTTGCCCGTAAGGGTGTCGCGAGCTTCCATGTTGCCTACGAAATTCAGATCGCTGCTTTTAAGGAGCGGATACGTTTCGCGCAGCAGAGTGTTGCCTTTATGATCTTCGGTGCCTACGTTGAGCAGAGCGACACGCGGCTCTTCCTTCCCCGTCATGGCGCGCATATAGGCGCTTCCCATCACGGCGAACTGTACGAGCCACTCGGGGTGAGAATCCATATTCGCCCCGCAGTCGGTTATACATACCGAGCCGCCGTCCATCGTCGGAAGATGGGATATGAGAGTGGGACGGTAAATGCCTTCCATCCTTCCTATGAGAAGAGTCGCGCCCGTAAGGACGGCTCCCGTGCTTCCCGCAGAGATGACGCCGAGAGCTTCGTCGTCTTTCGCGAGCATGTCGAAAACGCGGACGAGAGAGGAATCTTTCTTCGTCTTTATCGCCATGGTGGGAGAATCGTCGTTCGTTATGACCTCGGAGGTGTATTCCGTTTCGATGTTATCGGGGATCCCGGCGCCCGAGAGCGCGTCCGATATGAGCTCGCGGCTGCCCGCAAGCACAATGGTGATGTCGGCATGCTCTTTCGCTGCCGAAACGGCGCCCTGAATTATTTCCGCGGGACGGTCCCCGCCCATTACGTCGATATATACTTTCATTATCGCGACACTTTATCTCGTTTATAATCAAATGACCCTTTAGCAAGTAAAGGGTCATGAGAGATCATTTCTTTTCTTCTTTCTGCTCAACTACCTGCACGCCGTCGTAGTAACCGCACTTGGGGCAAATCTGATGAGACTTTTTATGCTCGTGGCACTGCGGACACTCGCTGAGAGCCACCGGCTTTACTTTCCACTGAGCGTATCTGGTGCTGCTTCTCTGTTTCGATTGTTTTCTCTTGGGTACTGCCATTTCTCTAACGCACCTCCTTCATTTCGTCACTTGCCAAACTATTATATTAAAATCGCGGCGCTTTGTCAACGATTTTAACTCGGTTTTACGACTTTTTTATGCGACTTTTTGCGCTTTAGCTTTTATTTGTTCTTCTTTGGCTTGGCTTCGCGTGCGGGAGTATCGGCTCCGCAGTCGTGGCGCTCTTCGAGGACTTTGAATATTTCGGTATAGTCCATGCCGCGCGCACGCATGAGCACGAAAAGATGATAGAACAGATCGGCTATCTCGTTGGCAAGCTCTTTGTTGTCGTCCTTAATTGCGGCTATGACGGCTTCTGTGGATTCTTCCCCTACCTTTTTGCATATCTTTTCCACGCCTTTGGCGAGAAGATAGTCGGTATATGAGCCCTCTTTGGGGTGTTCTGCTCTGTCTTTTATGGTATCCGCAAGTACACGAAGGACTTTTGCGTTGCCCGGTCTGTCGCCGAAATCCTTTATCTCGTTGAAAAAGCATGAGCGGCTGCCGGTATGGCATGCTATTCCGCCGACCTGTTCGACTTCGAGCAGCAGACAGTCGCGGTCGCAATCGGCGAGCAGGCGCTTTACTTTCTGGAAGTGTCCGCTTTCCTCGCCCTTATGCCACAGCTTGCCGCGCGAGCGCGACCAATAGTGGGCTTCGCCCGTTTCCAGCGTTTTTTGCAGTGCTTCTTCGTTCATGTAAGCCTGCATCAGTACTTCGTTCGTTACCGCGTCGACGGTGACGACGGGTATGAGTCCTTTTTCGTCGAATTTAAGATCGTACATATTCGAGTGCCTCTTCGATGTCTATTTTATTTTCGTAATACGCTTTGCCTATTATCGCGCCGTATATGCCGGCGTCCGCGATGGCTCTGATATCGTCCATGCCCGCTACACCGCCGCTCGCGATAACGTTTATGCCCAGCTCGCGTTGCAGCTCCGCCGTGGCTTTGACGTTTGCGCCCGTGAGCATACCGTCGCGCGAAATGTCGGTAAACAGAAAGTATTTTGCGCCCGCGGCTTTGAGCTCTTTGCCGAGCTGCAACGGTGTACGTGCGTCTTTCTCCTTCCAGCCGCGCACAGCTACTTTGCCGTCTTTTACGTCCAGCCCGCAGACTATCTTTTCGCCATACTCATCGAGCAGCCGCGAAGTAAGTTCGGGATCGGATACGCAGACGGTACCGAGCACGGCGCGTTCCGCGCCCGCGTCGAAGAGAGAGCGCACTCTCGCTTCGCCTCGCAGTCCGCCGCCCGACTGTACTTTGAGCGGACCGGACGCTATCTTTTCTATGATACGGAAATTGTCGCCCGAGCCTTCCGCTCCGTTGAGATCCACGACATGCACCCACTCCGCGCCGCAGTCGGCGAATTTTTTTGCGATATCGGCAGGATCTCCGTATACCGTGACCTTATCGTAACTGCCGCCGAGCAGCCGCACTGCCTTGCCGTTGTAAATATCTATCGCGGGAAATATGGTCGTCATAAACTTCCCTTCGTGCTGGGGATATCGTCTCCCGTCACCTTTTTGGCTTCTTTCAGCGCGCGGGCGAAAGATTTGAACACGGCTTCGCAGATGTGGTGAGCGTTCCTGCCGCGGATGACGTCGATGTGCGCGTTCATGAATGCGTTCGAGCATACGGCGGTGAAGAATTCCTCGGTGAGCGAAGAGTCGTACCCGCCTATCATACCGCTGAGCCCCGTAGCGTCGAAGTTCAGATACGCCCTGCCGGACAGGTCGATCACGCTGCGTGCGAGCGATTCGTCCATGGGAACGTAAGCGCAGCCGAAGCGGCGTATGCCTTTCTTGTCGCCGAGAGCTTCCGAGAGCGCTTTGCCGAATACTATACCTATGTCTTCCACGGTGTGATGTCCGTCTACGTTGAGGTCTCCGCGGCATTTTACGGCGAGATCCATTCCTCCGTGCACGGCAAGCGCCGTGAGCATGTGGTCGAAAAAGCCTATCCCCGTATCTATATCCGCTTTGCCCGAACCGTCGAGGCAGAGCGTGAGCGTTATATCCGTTTCTTTGGTCTTGCGCGATACCGTCGCTTTTCTCATTTTCCGTTCTCCTTTCTTACTCTTATCGAATTCGCGTGAGCCGTAAGCCCTTCGGCTTCGGCAAGCGCGATTATATCGTCCGCGCAGCCGAGCAGCGCGTCTTTATCGTATTCGATCAGGCTTATCCGCTTTACGAAGTTCGACACTCCGAGCGCGGAAAAATATCTTGCGGTGCCGCCGTTGGGAAGCACGTGGTTGGTGCCCGCATAGTAGTCGCCGAGGGGTTCGGGAGACCAGTGCCCCATGAATACCGCGCCCGCGTTGCGGATGAGCGGAAGCAGCGCCTTCGGATCTTTCACGCAGAGCTCGAGGTGTTCGGGAGCTACTTCGTCCGAAATGCTTACGCATTCTTCCGGGCTTTCCGCCACTATTATCGTTCCGAAATCGTTTATAGACCTGCCGGCGATCGCCGCTTTGGGAAGCTCTTTCACGCGGCGCTCCACTGCGTCCGAAGTCTTTTTCGCGAGTTCTGCTTCCGTCGTGACGAGGATCGCCATAGCCATTTCGTCGTGTTCCGCCTGCGAGAGCAGATCGGCGGCGAGAAATTCGGGATCCGCCGAATCGTCGGCAATGATGAGTATCTCGCTCGGACCCGCGATCATGTCTATGCCCGCATCGCCGTATACGAGCCGCTTGGCTTCCGTAACGTACATGTTCCCCGGTCCGCATATCACGTCCGCCTTGGGGACGGACTCGGTGCCGTACGCCATCGCCGCTACCGCCTGCGCTCCGCCTATGCGGTATATCGCGCTCACGCCGCATTCGACGGCTGCGACGATAGTGAGCGGAGACGTGCCCGGAGTACACATTATCACATCCCGTACTCCGGCAACGCGCGCGGGTATCGCAGTCATAAGCACGGAGCTCGGGTATGACGCCTTTCCTCCCGGAACGTATATGCCTGCGCGGGATACGGGGCGGATCATATATCCGGTGCGCGCTCCCGGGCGAGTTTCGTCGAGCGCTCCGGGAAGCAACTGTTTTTTGTGATATTCTTCGATATTCGCTTTGGCGCGGCGGAGCGCGGCGAGAAGCTCGGGAGATACTTTGTCGTATGCCGCGGCGATCTCTTTCTCGCCGAGGCGTATGCTGCTCTTGTCGAGTTTTACTCTGTCGAATTTTTCGGCGAGGGAGAAAAGCGCTTCGTCGCCCTTTTCTCTTACGAGCGAAATTATCTCTTCGACGCTCTTTTTTGCGCCTTCGGCAAGAGTTTTCTTTCGCGAATATATGCGTCTGAGCCCGTCGGCTCTGTTTGTTATCAGCATTGTCGTTACCTCTTATACGTTTGCGCGGATCTTATCGAACAGCGGCGCAAGTTCCTTTTTTGTCTTTAAGCTCACGCGGTTGACTACGAGACGGGCGCTGCAATTACACACTTCTTCGAGCACTTTAAGTCCGTTGGCTTCCAGCGTCTTGCCGCTTTCCACGATATCCACTATAATGTCGGACAGCCCCATCACGGGACCGAGTTCGACGGAACCGCTCAGCTTGATTATATCCACCGTCTTGCCGCGCGAACCGAAGTATTCTTTCGTGACATGCGGGTATTTTGTCCCCACGCGAAGCACTCCGCCCGCTTTTTCCAGCGAATCGGGATAGCCGCACACGCAGAGTCGGCATGCGCCGAATTTCAGATCGACGATCTCGTAGATGTCTTTATCCGCTTCGAGCAGGGTATCCTTGCCGACTACGCCGAAATCGGCTACGCCGCGTTCCACATACGTCGGTACGTCGCTGGGTTTGACGAAAACAAAACGATAATTGCCGCTGTCGTCGAACAGTACGAGCTTCCGCGTTTCCACTTTGAGCTCGTCCAGCCCGAGTCCGCATTTTTCGAGCAGCTCCGTAGCCTTCTGCGCGAGCCTGCCTTTTGCAAGAGCCACCGTTATCATATTTTACCCCCTTTTGCGGCGATAGTCAATTCGATAGGCGCGCCGTCGAACAATATCGCCTTACTTATGCCTTTTTCCCTGCAATAATTTATCAGCGTTTCTTCGTCGCCGAACACTTGTACGACGATATTTTTACGGCGCAGCTTTTCCACCGCGGAGCGCACTATCTTATCGTCGCAGTCTGCGACGGCGTATGCGATGTCCGCTTCGGGCGCCTTTTCTCTCATCCCCTGATTCCTGAGCGCCGAAAGCAGACGGCGCGTTCCTATCGCAAAACCGATCGCTTTTGTCGGCTTATCCCAGCGGGAACACAGAGAATCGTATCTGCCGCCGTCGAGAATGGATACGCCGAGATCCGCGCACATCCCTTTTATCACGATGCCCGTATAATATTCGTTGGCGGACACCATGCCGAGGTCTATAGAGAAATATTTGCCGAGTCCCATGCGGTCGAGTTTGCCGAGAAGATATCTCAGCCGATCTATCGCTTCTTTGCTCTTTTTTCCCGAGCAGAGTTTTTCCGCTCTGTCCAGCGTCTCGCTACCGCCGAACAGCGAAGGCAGCGAAAGTATACTTTCCTTGCTCTCGTCGCTCAGCCCCGACTCGCGGAAGAACAGTTCCACGCCCAGCATATCCTTTTTGTTTATGAGCTTTTTCAGCTTTGACGCGGCGGCGCCGTCCAGACCGAGCTCTTCGGCGAGACCGTCGAAATAACCGACGTGGCCTATCTCCACCGTAAAGTTTTTGAGCCCGCTTTTTGCGAGCGCGTCAGCCGCCATCGCAAGCACCTCAAGCTCGCCGTCCGCACCCGTATCTCCGATGAGTTCTACGCCCGTCTGCGCGAATTCGCGGTCGCGCGCGCTGTTGGAGTCGTCGAGATACTCGTACGAGTCGAGCGCATAATACATGCGCTGTACTCCCGTCATGCTCGTGACATACATGCGGCATATCTGCATGGTCACGTCCGCACGCATGGCGAGCAGGCTCCCG
This sequence comes from Candidatus Protoclostridium stercorigallinarum, assembly GCA_019113275.1. Classification (GTDB taxonomy): domain Bacteria; phylum Bacillota; class Clostridia; order Christensenellales; family Pumilibacteraceae; genus Protoclostridium; species Protoclostridium stercorigallinarum. Next base: position 5,305 of record DXHS01000119.1, on the reverse strand, counting down.
TCCGTATCCGTCAGTTTGAAAAGACGTTTCTCGGACATCATACCGCCCGCCGTGAACAGGTCGCAGTATTCGAGCGTAGGCGTACTCACCCGTTTATATCCGTATGACGAGAAGACTCCGCACATGGCGTCTTCCGCTTTTGTCTTGTTGTAACAGTCGTCGGGCAGATAATCCTGCATCCCGAACGGCAGCTGCACTTTACTCATGATCTGTCTCCGTTTTGCTTTATTACTTTATCTTGCTAAATCGTTAAAGCAATTATATCAAAGCAGTTATACTCTGTCAAGCGAAATTTTGTGAAATTTTCAATTAAGTGAAAGCGAGCGTATGAACTCCTCTCTCCCGTCCGCTTTGGATGCGATCGCTTTGACTGTATCGGGATCGGCGAGCAGCAACGAAGAAAGTTTGTCCGCGCTGCGCAGCATATCCGCGTCGATCTTAACGCCGGCGAACGTTTCCGCCGTGCCGTGCTGGCGGGTGCCGAGAAAGTCCCCCGCTCCGCGCGAATCGAAATCGTATTCCGCGAGAGCGAAGCCGTCAGAACAGCCGCACAAAAATCTGAGCCGCTCGGGGACCTCTCCGTCGCCCTGCACGATAAAGCAATAGCTCTTTTGTCCTCTCCGCCCGATACGCCCGCGCAGCTGATGGAGCTGGCTCAGTCCCAGTCTGTCCGCTCCGAATATCGCCATCGTGGTGGCGGCGCCCACGTCGATCCCTACCTCTACGACCGTAGTGCACACGAGGACTGAAGTATCGCCGAACGCAAAAGCGTTCATGGCAGTTTCTTTCTCCGCCGCGCTCATTCTGCCGTGCAGCAATCCGACCTTTACTCCGCGAAGCGCGCCGCGCGAAAGTTCGGCGTAAAGCGCGGAGGCGGATATGCCGTCCTCGCTGTCGATACGCGGGCAGACGATATATGTCTTTTCTCGCGAGCGCGCTTTGTCCGCGATATATCCGTACATGGCATTCAGCTTGCTTTCGGGTACTATGGCTGTCATAATACAGCTTTCGGACGACGGTTTTTGCCTGAGATCCGCCGTTTTCAGCTTCCCGTACAGCGAGAGCGCAAGCGTGCGAGGTATAGGCGTGGCGCTCATTACGAGGTTGTCGGCATTGCCCGCTTTGTTTTCCAGACTGCCGCGCTGACAAACTCCGAAGCGGTGCTGTTCATCCGTCACTGTGAGCCCGAGATCGCGGAAGCGCACGTTTTTGCCCGTGAGAGCGTGCGTGCCGACGGCTACCGTTATGCTGCCGTCCGACAGTCCGTCAAGTATCGCCGAACGCTCTTTCGCGTTCGTAGAACCCGTAAGACACGCCACGCTTATGTTTTTGTCCGCGAAAAATTCACGCGCTTTTGCGTAGTGCTGGCGGGCAAGGATCTCCGTCGGAGCCATGAGCGCGGTCTGATATCCGCACAACGCCGCATAGTACGCCGCGAGAAACGCTACTATCGTTTTTCCGCTGCCGACGTCTCCCTGAAGCAGGATGTTCATGCGTTCGTCCGAGCGCAGCTCGCGCACTATCTCCTCTATCGCGGAGCGCTGGTCACGCGTAAGCTCAAAAGGCAGGTCGGCTATCGCGCGCGCAAGCTCTTTCGTGTGGTCTGCATAATTGCGAGTGCGCTTGTCGTCGCTTTTGAGCAGTCGGTACAGGCAGAGCGTGTATGCGAGGTTTTCCACTGCGGCGCTGCGGGCAGCTTTCCGCGCGAGCGCGATATCTGTCGGGAAATGCGCCTCTTTTATGGCGCGGTCTACGGGCATTATGCCGATCGCCGCTGCCGCTTCTTCGCTTACATAGCCTTTAAGCGATACGCTGCCGAGCACCGTGCGCACGGCTTCGGACATGAGTTTCTGATTGAGCCCGTCGGGAAGTTTATATATCGGGACTATATCGCCATCGCGGTCCGCGATGATGCGCGGAGCGGAGATCTCTGCATAACTCGTCGTTTTTTTCAGCTTTCCCGAAACTATGATCCTGCCGCCGAGCACGAGTCTGCGGTATACATAATCCTGATTGAACCAGGTGCAGACCACGCGCGTGCCGAAGGACTCGAACTCGCCTTTCACATAACTCAGCCCCCGTCTTATGTGCCTGAGTACGGGAGATCTTACCTGCTCGGCTTCGAATATCACGTTGCTTCCTGCCGGCAATGCGTTCCAATCGATGACGGCGCGTCTGTCGAAATAATCGCACGGGAAAAGCAAAAGGATATCGAGCGGATCGGTTATGCCGCTCGCTTTCAGTTTCTCTATCCTCTTTGTTCCCAGTCCTTTTATATCTTCAAGGCGCATATCAAAACAAAAGGGCGGCTCATGCCGCCCGTGAAAAATATTATCTTATTCGAGCGCTATTATATAGTAGTACAGCGCCTGACCTCCGTTATGCGCGTCCACGTCGCAGTCGGGATATTTTTCCGCTATCTTTTCGGTGAGCGCGTTTGCGTCGTCCTCTTTCGTCTTGTAACCGTAGTAAAGGGTGATCGTGCTGATATCGTCGTCGATAAGACTGTCTACGATCTCCATGGCTACCGATTCGGGATCGCTGCCCTTGGCGATGATGCTCTTATCGCTCAGTCCTATGATGTCGCCCTCTTCAAGGTCGAATCCGTCGATGGAGGTTTTACGCACGGCGAACGTCACGCTTCCCACTTTGACTGCTTCCCTCGCCTCTTCCATGCTTTCGAGATTGTCGTCTACCGAATCCTGCGGATTGAATGCAAGTACGGCGCTGAGCCCCTGAGGTACGTTCGTAGTCTTGACGACGTGGATGTTGCGTTTGCTTATCTCTTTCGCCTGCTCGGCGGCAAGGATGATGTTTTTGTTGTTGGGGAAAACGAAGATATCCGTCGCGTTGATCTTATCGCAGGCACTTGCGATATCGTCTGCGCTCGGGTTCATGGTCTGTCCGCCTTCGATGATCTCGTCCACCATCAGGTCTTTGAATATGGAAGCCATGCCTTCGCCCGAGCATACGGATACCATGCCGTAAGGTTTGAGTTCCGTCTCTTCGCGGTGAGCGAGGAGCACTCTGTTCTGCTCGAGCATGTTTTCGATCTTGATCCTGTCGAGCTCGCCGAGCTCGAGCGCGTAAGAGAGCGCCTGACCGGGATTATTGGTGTGTACGTGCACTTTGACCATGGAAAGGTCGCCTATGACGAGCACGCAGTCGCCTATCTCCATAAGTCGGTTGCGGAATACGTCGATATCCGACTCCTTCGCCTCCGGCTTCAGATTGATGACGAAAAATTCCGTGCAATACGCAAATTCTATGGAATCCAGCGAAGTGAGATCGGCATGGAATTGCTCGTAATTGTTTGCGGGACGACCTTCCGTCGCCTTGCGTATACTGTCGTCGAAATCCAGGTTGACTTCTTCGTTGCCCGTAAGGCTATTGTAGAAGCCCTGGAATACTATGAGCAGACCGCGGCCGCCTGCGTCGACGACGCCCGCTTTTTTGAGCACGGGCAAAAGCTCGGGCGTGAGCTTAAGAGCTTCTTCGCCCGCTTTGAGAACGGAAGTGAAAAAGTCGAGCACGTTGCCGTTTGCTCTTTTCGCATATTTTGCCGCCTGCTCGCTCATCATGCGGATGACCGTCAGTATCGTTCCTTCCTGGGGTTTGGTGACTGCCTTATAAGCGATCTCCACGCCCTTATCCATGGCTGCCGCGAGATCTTTTACCGTGATCTCTTCGCTGCAGCCGGACAGCACCATCGTCATTCCTTTGAGTATCTGGCTCGTGATGACGCCGCTGTTACCGCGCGCTCCCCTGAGCGCTCCTTTCGAGACGGCTTCGCAAAGCGCGTCTATGTTATTGTTGGGACAAGCCGTGACTTCTTTCGCCGCGGAAATAAGGGTGAGAGACATGTTCGTGCCCGTGTCTCCGTCGGGTACCGGGAAAACGTTCAGCGAGTCCACATGTTGTTTATTATTGTCAAGGAGCTTGGCGCCGTTGAGTATCATCTTTCTGAGCGCCGCACCGTTGATGGTCTTCAATGCCATGATATCGTATATCCTCCGTCTTGCTCATATGCCGCAAGTTTCAGAAACAAATGCAGTTTAACGAAGCGGTGTGCCAAAAGCGTATCTCGATTTTTCACATCCGCAACACATTTCTATTTTACTCCAAAGCAAAATAAAATGCAAGAGATTTTATCCGCTTAACCGAATTTTAATACAACTATACTTAAAAATTTTTTATAATATTCAAAAATATGCTCAAAACACTTGCATTTCTTTCGCCGCAGTGATATAGTATTACGGTAAAACGAAAACGGAGGCTAAGCAAGGAATGAGCAAGGTATGCGCACTGTGCGGCAAAGGCAGGACCGCAGGTAAAAACGTCAGCCACTCGAACAGACACACCGTAAGATCTTTCAGCGCTAACGTCCATAAGATGAAGCTGGATATCGACGGACATGTGAAGAGTGTATATGTCTGCACTCGCTGCAAGAGAACGCTGAATAAAGAAAATTAACGATATCAGACTGACCGGCATATGAGCCGGTCATTTCTTTTATGCGCGCGAAAAGCGGCGGGGATATCTTCCCCACCGCTTCTGTCGCATTTCTTATAAGTTTTATATTTCGGTGTCGTACCGTATCACGTCACTTACGGTATCTGTCATAGCGTCGTAAGTAATATTATGCAGGCGGTGACCGCTCCGGCAACGGTCAGCAGCGCAATGACGAACGAGACGACGTTTCCGCCGCGCTCCTCGGGATTGAAAATACCGGCAAAAGAAACGAAAATCAATATGACTTGCGCAAGAAAACCTTCGAGCACGCATGCTACCGCCGCTGCCGCGCAGACGATGATGAGGATGATGCCGACTATGATATTAAATTCTCCGCTGAAAGTTACGTCAATAAGAAGTTTGAAACCGATCGCGGCAGCAACTCCTACAGCTATCCAGATGATGTTGGTGATCGCGTAAAATATGCGCTTTTTCCCGCCGGCAGCTATCATATCTCCGATATGCCGCACAAAATGCAGCAACGTGCCGAATCTGTTCGTATTTCCCATTAATCTCCTCCTCAAATACTTTCGCGCATTCCGCAAGCGGAACGCGCAAAGTTTTTATTTATCATAGCATATAAGTTTACGTTTGTCAATATGATTCTATAAAATAACGGTATGATATCGGGAGCGCCGCAGCAATCAGCTTTGCTGCGGCGCCCGTGCGTTTTATTCACTTTCGTTCTTCATTCGTTTGCGGCGGCAGAGAAAGCGGAAAAGCGGTCTCAGCGGCGCCGGCATTCTGATACATATTATCCTGGGCATAGCTCTCCTCCATTCCGAATATATGC